>CAZFVM010000025.1:0-14244 GCA_964522305.1 uncultured Oscillospiraceae bacterium | reverse complement strand
TTACATTAAAAAAAGTCGTGTTTTGAAATACGTTGTCTTAGCAAGCAATGAATTTATACTCCTGTCGAAGTAAAATTCGCTTGTTCGGGGAAATCCCCGAATGCCCCTTGCAGCTGTTTCAATTGCCTTGCGGAAAAAGTATGCTCTCTCTGCGGTAGCATAAAAGGCGCAAAGGGTTTCAGGGAATTTTCCTGACGGGCGAATTTGTGGTCTGTATCCACAAATTCATTGCTCGTTAAGACAGTAGGTCACTCTCCCTAAAATCTTGCTCTGTCAATAATCCTAATTTGTTTTACAGTTAAAAGTTCAAATAACCTTGTTCCTTCCATACTTGAAGTGTCATTTCGGCATTGAATCTTGAAAGGGGCTCAGGACTGTTTCGCATTATTTCTTTCAATACTTTTTGAGCTTTAGTCAAATTAACATTTAATCCCAAACTGTGTGCTGCAACCGTTGCTCTGACCCGTTCATCATCATGAGTTATCAAGTCACCATATACCTCGGCCGCTAACTTTTTATCATCTTCTAATTGATGAAATAATTTTGCAAGCTTTTTCATTGCCTTATTGTGTTTCTTGACCCCTTCTTTCGAGTAATCATCAAGTTCAGAACATAATTCAATGTATTTTTTCCTATACTCATCTATCATATTTTCACACCCAACTGACGAAGAATTTTTACACCATATTCATATTGTTTCTGGAAGCTTTGGCCCGCAAGCCAATCCCTAACCCTTAGGCCGTTAGTATGTGATTGAATACTGCTATAATGTGCGCTAACCTTTTGATGGACTTGTTTGGTGATATTTATAACATTGTTAGAGTTGTTAATCCAGAATGTTGAAAATCCGGATTTTACAGATTGACATTGCTCCACAATATGATGCCATTGTTTTCCCCAACCGGGTGAACCTAGTGAGTTTTTCAGCTGTTGGAATGTTGCATATCCGACACCGCCACCGCTTGTAATCGACTTGGCAGCCATAACAGCGCCGAATTTAGGGATTAGGACCCCTGCGCCCCATCCGATTAAGGCTCCCGCAGTACCGCCAACAACACCATAACCAACAACGTACTTCCAGTAGCGCCATCCGTCTCTCGGTGTATATCCATTTTTGCTTGCTCGATATGCGCCGAACAAACCGCCCGCCAATAAACCTATTCCTGCACCAACAAGGATGCATGTGAGTATAGCCTCTCCGGAGGGGTCATAGAAATTTACCGGATTATTGGCACAGTAAGCATACACATTGTACGCAAGTAAACCTGCACCTTCGTCAAACTCACCAGCATCAACATTGGGTTCCGGACTTAACCACCGACCGATTTCCGGATCATAGTAGCGTGCGCCTACATAGAATAGTCCCGTCTCGGTGTCGTAATAATAACCACGATAGCGGAAGGGGTTTGCCCTGCCAACTGTATTCGCAAAGGAACCGGTCATGCTTATTATATTACCCCAGGCATCGTATCTATACTGTACAACCTCGACTTTGTTGCTGCTGTAGATAGATACAATATCGCCTTGCAAGTTCTTGCCGTAGTAATAATCGGCGCCATCGTAATTAAAGCCTATGACAGAGCCCGTGTCATCATAATAGTAATAGATAGTATTGGTAGTATGAGGACTAATGGAAAGAGAGCTTATCTCTTTGATTATTCTGCTGCCGTCAAGTATATACTCTATGTTATAGCTATCAGACGGAGTCATACTATTGGCAAAGTTTTTTGATGTCCGTACTCCGCTTTCATTATAGCCAAAGTAAATGGTCACCGGGTCGCCATACGGGCATATAGTGTTTAGGCTTTCTAAACGTCTGCCATCCCAATTAATGGAAGATATGGTCCCTCTCCAATTGAGAGGATTGCCTATTGTATCATAACTGATATTGGTACCGTTAAGATTAGTAAGCTTATCTCCCCAGTTACTGTTATAAAAATATGCTCTTGCATCCAGTAGCAAAGAGTAATTTATGTTGCCTGTTGTATAAGGATACTCCTCCGCCATGGTGATATTGCCATTGGAGTCATAAGAATACAGATATGTCCTGTCTGCATCCTTATTGTTTTCCCTTGTCAACTGCCCTAACTCATCATATACAAAGGATTGTCTGAGTATTCCAAACCTACTCACCGTGCTGATGTTGCCTAAATTGTCGTAGGTATATTCAAATGGATTATGCCAATAATCCTCATAATCATACATCTGTCACCTTTTGCTGAAATTTTTGTCGTAAAAAACTCATTAGACAAATGCAGTATGGATATTATCGTTCTTTAAATCCGTTTTTCTCTTTAAAGCTCTTTAATTGTTCGACATAATTATAATAATCGCTCAATTCTTCAGCTCCGGTTTGTGTATTCAAATTACCATCTTTATCATAGAAGAGCATAAAAACTTTTATTGTTTTCATAAGGTCGCGAACCACAGCAACATATATTTCGCTACCCTCGATATCATTAGTCAAAAGCGTTATAAACAGTCTATAATGCTTGTAGCCATCCCATTTTATACGATGGTCCGTGTATTCAACCTCAGATGTGTCTTCTATTCTTTTTGTATACTCTTTTTCTGATATGTATTCGTTGTCATACAAGTAATTTATAAATTCAGCAGTTTTCATCTGCTCTAACATAGTAAAATATGGCCGATAATGCTTTTTTACATCCTTTTCTATTCCGTCGATTTCGTTTATTTCGGGCTTCTTACGATAGATTTCTTTTTTTATACAATTGGCATCAACGAAAGGTTTGTTCCAATCATTTTTTTCTTTTAAGTTTTTGATTTCATCGCCGATAAAATGTTGATCCACATAGTTTGATATGTCTCCATCCACAACAGGCAAATGTGTAGATAATGTTCGCTTGAAAATAAAACTAATATCGGGATAATAATAAACACTATCTTCGTCTGTTTTTTGACATATCCCAATGATTGCAATACTAAGGTATATATCACTCCATGAAGTCGCAAAAAACAGTTCTCTCCCTAAGTCATCGGTCTCTACAATATGTATAGTTTCCCCATCGCGCCAGTCATAACTACCGGTACCAAGCAAGCTACTTGTTATTTGTGTAAATAAATGCGGATGATCGCGATTATAATAATCTATTTCGCGGCAAGATGATAATAATAACAGCAAAACAATTATTACTAATACAAATCCCTTTTTCATGATTGCTCTCCTTGTCGATCATCAATAATTCGTTTTTATAAGCTCATTTTTGTCAATAACGCCCGTCAATCTGTAACTGTATAACCCATCTGTCCAAGTAATGCGATTAATCCCTTTGTTGCTATAAAATAGCACTTCCTTGCTTATAAATTAGATGGGTTAGTCCAAAGACTAAATATAAGGGATATTACAAAACTGCTGACACAATTAATGTAACCACAAAAACAACATATAAGACCAAAGCTATTAATAATAGTCCGGTTTTTATGTGTGGCATCTCGATATCATCTCTCTGCCTACGAATAGCCCAATAACCTGTCATACTCAAGTTTGCCAATAATATACTAATAACAAAAACAGTGCGCCACACTGATTGATATGAAGGTATGTGTAACGGATTTATTAGACCCTCCAACCAGATTGTGGATATTGGTA
The DNA here is from genome assembly GCA_964522305.1 of uncultured Oscillospiraceae bacterium. Lineage (GTDB taxonomy): Bacteria > Bacillota > Clostridia > Oscillospirales > CAG-382 > UBA1049. Next base: position 10,634 of record CAZFVM010000025.1, on the reverse strand, counting down.
ATACTGTCAGCCAACATACGACCGCAAAAGCTTTTATAACATTAAGGGCAAAACTGTTAATGCGCTTTTTGGGAGATACTCTCCCGCTTGCTTTTGTATCTGTGTGCTGTTTTATTACGTGCAAAAGATACTGAACTTGACGCAATCCATATTGACCACCGTCAACCACTACACTTTCGCCATCTGATTTTACAAAGAGCAACAAATCCCGCAGATTTTTAGTCAGGCTTGGAAATTTCAACGGCAAAGGAATCGGTGTGCTTGTAACCACCATCCACTGGTCGTATATAAAGCCCGAACCCTTTTTGGTATAATTTTCAATGTCCTTAAGCAGATAGGCGCCATACATAGCCAGCTCATCCATGGGAATAGTTGTTTTTATCGTCCTTGGTCTACGCAAAGGATGTTTTTTGTCATACGGGGTTCCGTTCTTCCAGTGATGAATTTCTATAAAGTCCTCGTTTATGTCTATATAAGGTGAAAACACAATACTCAAGAAAATGGTTTCTAACCATATGACAAAAAAGCTGAACAGAATAATGCCTATTATGCTTGTCATATCAGGTACTGTCGCCCCCGATAACATATCAATCACAAAAAAGAGAATAAGAGCCGGAAATACAAGAGACAATATTAGAAAAAGCGCACTGATCGCATTAAATGGTCGTATACGGTATGTTTTCATACAAGTACCTCATTGTATAAGATAGGCTTGTTATGCGCCTTCATATATATAAACGTTTGAAAAGAGTGTTTGGGGACAAGAATCTTAGAATGTTTTAAAATTTCGTCGTATTCACCATTTTTATAAGTTCGTTTTTGTCAATAATGCCCGACAATCTGTAACCGTATAATCCATCAGTCCAAATAATGCGATTAATCCCTTTGTTGCTATAAAATAGCACTTCCATGCCATCCACTATCAATGTTTCTATTTTTGTACCCTCTGTATCTGCACCAAATTGAGCTGAACCGATGGTAACTTGTGTGAGAATCAAATCATCCTTGCCGTTTGAATAGGTTATCTCTATAAAATTGATTAGATTAATACTCTCGACTTCTACATATCCGTTGGGTATATACTCCGGTCGATATATTTGTTCTATTTTAGTTGGGATTGACGTTTCGTCCGGCTCTGTATAAAAAACAATATTGGAGAACTTCTCATATGCCGAAACGATAAAGCTAACGACAGGCTCCCTTAATGCCTTGACACTGAAAGTGGTAATCGAAAGTGCTGTGATAAAAGCAATAATGATAACAGCTGCACGCTTGCCGGCAGTGTTAACAAAATTGAAATACGGCTTTTTGCTAAACCTCAAAAGCTTATCCATTTTTGTATTAAACTCATCCGAAAAAACATAAGGTGCGCCCTTTGCAACTTCTTCTTCCAAGAGATTTATCTCTTGGATTTGTGATTTTTTGGCGGCTTCTTGGAGCTTTAAAAGTGTTTTGTGATTTTCTTTTATCATTTTTGTTTTGTCCCCTCCTCTTGGAGCATAAAAAACAATTGTTGCCTTGCACGCTGCAATCGCTTTTTTGCTGCTTCATAAGATATGCCCAAAACTTTTGAAATTTGCTTCAACGATAAATCATTGCTGTAGTAAAGATAAAAAATATCCCTGTAAATATCAGGTAAGTCCAATACCTTATCAATTATTATTTGCAAATCCATTTTTGCAATTATCTCATCCTCGAAATTTGCACCGTCACTAAGCCTATCCGGCAAATCGTCTGCTCTAACAATTCTATCGTCACGCCTCCGTCTTAACATGTCGAGCGCAACCCTTCTACATATTATAACGCAGTAGGATCTTGTTTGGGGACAAGAAACACCTCTAATGTTACTTAATGTTTTCATTATGTTCATAAACGCTTGGTGAACGGCGTCTTCGGCAAGATAATCGTCATGCAATATTTCTTTTGCCATATGGTGCATAAGCTTCTTATAATTGTTATATAATTGTTCTACCAAATGCTTATCTTCCGGTGTATCGACTAAGCTTAAATAAAAACCGAGCATGTGTGCCCCCTTAAAAAAATCGCTATATTTATATTATCATTTAATGCCATATATATCAACAATTTGTTGCCCTGGTAGCTATACCGGGTCAATGTTGTCGGACGAACATATTGACTGCAACCATAGAGCCATACAACCACGGCAAAAAACTGCGCCAAAACTACTCAAAACAGCAGTGCCCAAAAACGCCCTTGACTTTGGCTGATAAAGGCTGTCTTCAAGGGCGTTATTTGTTATTGGATGCTGCTCTTTTTGTGGATAACCTAACACTCCGGTCTTATAAGCGAGGTCTAAGGTAAGCCTCGATTATATCCAAAGAAAGAGCGAAATCCCTCTCTCCGTTGATGATTATATCGGCATGAATCATGGTTTGGGCTGTGTTCTTTGCCTCGGAAAACCGAGCTGCGTTCATGTAATAATCCAGCACCTCATCAAAATCAAGACCGTATTCCCGGGTGTTCCTGAGTAGTCTGCGGGACAAGCGGGTCTCGATATTGGCTTGTACAAAAATCTTTAAATCCGCTGTCTTTAAAAAATCGGGGAAGCAAAACAACAATATCCCCTCGACAAGCACAATATCAAAGTCGTCTTTTTGATTATTTATGTCGGCTAACAAATGCCGGATTCTCAGGTTGTCCGCTGTGTTAAAGTCCTCGTACTCTTTGCCGTTGGCGGGGGAAATCATCCTCGGCTTGGGGTCTCTGAAATACTTGTCCGAGGTAATCGTTGCCACCTTCTTGTCCTCAAACCTTGCGGAAAGCCGGTTTGCAAATGTGGACTTGCCACTGCCGGAACAACCGGAGATACCAACTATAATACCCACTGTATATCCCTTTGTATCAATAAAATGCTTAGCCTATGCCCAGAACATTCCCGTGGGCTTGCTCTCTTTGATAATAACACCCTTTAAGAACTCTGCAGCTTTTTCCAATCCTTCGGTGTTGGTCATCAGGCTGTCTTCATGCTCGATGGAGATGATGTCATCATAACCTACCAGTCTGAGGTTGCTTATCATGTCTCTCCAATATTGCAGGTCGTTACCATACCCTACGGTACGGAAAATCCAGGATCTGTTTAGCTCGTCTGCATAATGCTTCATGTCGAGCACGCCGTTGACTGCAGTGTTTATCGCATCAACCTTGGTGTCCTTGGCGTGGAAGTGGTAGATTGCTTTGCCTAGCTTTCGGATAGCTGCCACCGGGTCCATACCCTGCCAAATCAGGTGAGACGGGTCGAAATTGGCGCCGATAACATCCCCTACCGCATCCCTTAGCTTTAATAACGACTCGGGGTTGTAGACACAAAACCCGGGGTGCATCTCGAAAGCTATCTTTGTTACTCCATGTGCCTTGCAAAACTCAGCTTCTTGCTTCCAGTATGGGATAAGTACTTCCTCCCATTGGTATTTGTATATGATGGAAAAATCCTCCGGCCAAGGGCAGGTCACCCAGTTGGGGTACTTCGAACCTTCGCTGTCCCCGGGACAGCCGGAAAACCCTACTATCTTATTGACCCCCAAACGCTCTGCCAACAAAACAGCGTTGCGGAAATCATCGTGAAACTTCTTTGCTGTCTTTTTGTCGGGATGGACGGGGTTGCCGTGGCATGCCAAGGCATTGATTGGCATCCCGTATTCTTCTACTGTCTTTATGAATTTGTCCAGCTCATTGGGGTTTGCCAGCAAGAACTCCGGATCGCAGTGTGCCTTGCCGGGATATCCCCCGGCACCGACCTCAAGCTCTTCTATCCCTATGGACTTCAAATATTCGAGGGTTTTATCAAGAGGCTTGTCCCCAAACAAAACGGTCAATACACCTAACTTCATAGTTACACTCCTAACTTATTCATTAAAATAAACAGGCTTGCCGGTCCTTGAAGACTCATATATTCCATCGAGAATAAGGCTGACTGCATACGCCTGCTCGGGTAGAACAAAGGGTGCTTTGCTCATGGTTACGGCATCTATCCAAAGCTTTGCTTCTCTTACCGACGGGTCGCTATCCCCGCTGCCGGTGTAAAAGTCCACCCCGCCCGAGGAGAAGTCCGGCTTGGTTACATATTGTCTGCCGCCGCGGATTCCGTTGATTCTGACTCCGCTATTCATATCTATGCCGCCATCGGTACCGCAAAGGGTGGTCACCGCTTCCCTGCTGTCGAGCATGTTGAGCGCCCAGCTGGATTCGAGATAGATTGTTGCTCCGTTTTCCATAACTATAAACCCGAAGGCTGCATCTTCGACGGTGAATTCTTCTTTGTTCCAATCACCCCATGCGTTGCCTGTGGGGAACTTGTCCCCGAGCTTTTTGTAGGTTGTGCCTACGCAATATTTGGGGGTGTAGTTATCCATACACCACATGGTAAGATCCAGTGCATGGGTACCTATATCTATTAAGGGACCTCCGCCCTGCTCTTCTTCGTTTAGAAACACGCCCCAGGTGGGAACGGCACGACGCCTGAGGGCAGTTGCTTTTGCATAATAAACTTCACCCAGAGTGCCTGCTTCGACCTCGCTCTTTACAAAGAGGGAGTCCGGGCGATGCCTGTTTTGGTACCCGATTGTCAAAAGCTTGCCTGTCCTCTTGGAAGCTTCGACCATCTTCTTTGCCTCTACTGCGTTAATTGCCATGGGCTTTTCGCACATAACATGCTTGCCTGCCTCCATGGAGTCTACCGAGATAAAGCTATGAGAACGGTTGGGGGTCAATACATGGACTACATCGATAGTCTTGTCTTCTAACAACTCTCTGTAATCGGTGTATACATCTGCGTCGGGAATGCCGAACTCCTTGGCTGCTCTCTCTGCCTTGGAAATGATGATATCGCAGAATGCCACCATTTCTACATTCTTCAATGCCTTGAGGGCGGTTAAATGCTTACCAAAAGCGATACCGCCGCAACCGATAATACCTACCCTTACTTTGTCGGATGTTGCTACTGGTTTGCTCATAAAATGCTCCTTTTAATATGATTAATCTCTATGATATTTATAATATGCCAATATAGTGCGTTCTTTGTCGGCTGTAAGGTCGTACCCTGTCAAGGTCGCCCCCTCTAAGGACATAAACTCCCAGGCGGATAAGGTGTCTACCCGAGCGCTAAATAGGGTCTTTGCCGCGCTGACTACCGAGAGATTGCCATCCACAACACTGATTACCCCACCCTTGCCTATAACAATCTCTACTCCGTCTTGGTCACGCTCGAGAATGTATCGCAATACCCTCCCATCTAACTTGTTATCCATCCAACGCTTATATTCTACCGAATCGGTGTCCTTGGGCGGCTTGTCCTTTCTTCTGAAAAACCTCATCTTAATACTCCGAGAACAACAGCTTCTTAAAATACTCGATTGTGTATCTTACGCCTTTGTCCCCCAACTCTCCCTGCCAGATTGAAGAGTGAGGCTCGATGGAGAGCATGCCTTCGTACTTGTGAAATCTAAACAAGGACATCAGTCCGGGCCAGTTTATCATATCGAGTCCGGCAGGTGGGTCGTCAATCCGCTTTCCTCTAATATTAATGGTACCCTTAAGGTGGATATGATAAAAGCGGGTGCCGTATTCCGAGGCTTCCCACATATAATCCCTGCCGCCGTTGATGGTATGGGACGGGTCGAACTTAATCCCTAAGTTTGGCAGGTGACTGTGTACTATATCCCACTCTCTTTGCTTGTCTATATAGTTGTTCCAGCTGCAATTGTAGGTGCTGATCTTTACCCGTCCGTCGGCGTAGGCGAGCAACTCTTCTAAATATTTGATAGCCGCGGTAATGTTGGCGTAGTAGCTTAGCTCCGGTCGGTAGTTTATACCGGCGACATATACCGGGCAACCCCAAAGCTCGCAGATGTCGATGAGCTTTTGCTCGTCCTTTAGCTCTTTTGAATTAAAGGAACCGTCCGCCAGAATACGGTCTCTTCCCCATCTGCCCACCGCCCCTACAGAGACATCAAACTCCTCTAATGCTTCTTTTATCGACTCAGGGTCAACATAGGAAATATCATCTGCGTTGATGTCCAGCTCTGCGTGGGACAACCCCAAATCCTTTATTCTCTTGATGCCTTCTCGGTCATGGGAAGCTGCAATTATTCCAAGCTTCATATACTGTCTCCTTAATGATTTAGTGTTTTGTTATATCTTGTTCTGTCTCTGCAGAAATATAAATAGGACGACGCTTGGTCTCGAGATAGGTCTTTGACAAATATTGACCCAAAATCCCGATTGTAAAGAGCTGGATACCCCCTACAAACAAGACTATGCACACCAAAGACGCCCAGCCGTATGCCGCTCCGCCCCATATCAACTCTCGGACGATTACAATTATTATCCCTATTATCGAAAGCAGGCAAAAAACAAAACCGAACAGGGAGGACAATGCCAAAGGTGCCGTGGAAAAAGCAACTATACACTCCAAAGAGTATACAAACAGCTTCCAAAACGACCACTTTGTCGTACCTGCTACCCGTTCGATGTTTTCGTAGGATATCCATTTTGTCTTGTAACCGACCCAGGAAAAAATGCCCTTTGAGAATCGATTGTACTCTGCCAAGGATAAGACCGAGTCCACCATTCTGCGGCTCATAAGCCTGTAGTCCCGAGCACCGGGGACTAACTCTACCTTTGAGATTTTGTTAACCAGTCTATAAAACAGCTTTGCAAAAAAAGTCCTGACCGGCGGTTCTCCCTTCCTGGTGGTCCTCCTTGTTGCAACGCTGTCGATGTCCTCGGTTAATATAGCCTCGTACATCTCGGGCAATAAAGAAGGCGGATCCTGTAAATCCGCGTCCATAATTGCTACAAAGTCCCCTTTGCTCGCTTCCAATCCTGCATACATGGCAGCTTCTTTGCCAAAGTTGCGGGAAAAAGAAACGTATCTTACCCTTGTGTCTTCTCTTGAAAGGGCTCTTAAAATATTAAGAGTTTCGTCCTTGGAACCGTCGTCAACAAAAACAAACTCAAAATCAACACCCTTCATATTCGCGGCAACCCGAACCATCTCTTCGTAAAACAAAGGAATAGATTCTTGCTCGTTGAAACAAGGCACCACTACACTGATAAAGTCTCTCTTTGCGGATTCCATGTCAAAACTCCCTTTTTGTATTACTAATAATTTTATCATATAGCTTTGTTGTTGTCAACGAAACTACCAATAATTTCCTATTGATTTTGCCTAAACAAACAAAGGTGACTTTAATCGAATTTTGCAGTTTTTGCCCGGCTTGTATCACCCGGGTTTTGCCGATACCGCCATAATACTGAAGTAAATATTTTAAAATATTAATCAATCGGCGACAGTTATTTAAATTGATTTTTGCCGATTATTGTGATAAACTTATCCCGCTTACACAAAGCCGGGATACATGGGTTTTTTGTCCCATTTGCTTAAATTATTATAAAAAACCGGGGGATTTATATGACTGACTTTTTGGCCTTAAAAACCGAATCCGGGAATCCGGATACTGCCAACCTGGACAAAATGACCGCCTATGAAATAGCAAAGGTTATTAACGACCAGGACAAGACCGTCGCCTTTGCGGTAGAAAAAGCTCTGCCCGAGATTTCACAAGGGATAGAGACGCTGGGTAAAGTACTCAAAGCCGGGGGCAGGATTTTTTATATTGGTGCGGGAACCTCCGGGAGGCTTGGAGTCCTGGATGCTTCCGAATGCCCTCCTACTTTTGGGGTTTCGCCGGAGACTGTTCAGGGGATAATTGCCGGAGGTCCTCAAGCGGCTTTCTATGCCGTGGAGGACGCAGAAGACGACTACGACGATATAAAGAACCAACTAATAGATAAAGGCTTTGACAAAGGTGATGCCTTGGTGGCGCTTTCTGCAAGCGGAACCGCGAACTGCGTCAAAGGCGCCATAGCCTACGCCACCGAGCTGGGTGCTCCTACCCTTTGTGTCTCTTGTAACAAAAACTCCGAGCTCGTTTCGCTATGTGAAACAGCAATTATTGCAGAGGTTGGGGCGGAGGTCATAAGCGGCTCTACCAGAATGAAGGCGGGTAGTGCACAAAAAATGATTATTAATATGCTATCCACGGGAGCGATGGTCTTGTTTGGCAGAGTTCGGGGGAACCATATGGCGTATATGATACCCACCAACAAAAAGCTTGTAGACAGAGCTATAAGGATTATAATGGCAAAAACCGGGGTGGACTTTGAAACCGCAAAAGCTGCGCTGGAACAAGCAGACAACCAAATCGCCCTCGCTATAGATAATATTGAATCAAAAAATTAAAACATAAAAGGGGAAAACCTAATGCAACAGATTAAAAAATTGACTTGGCTACTGGTGTTATTACTAATAATAAGCGCCACGGGGTTATCTGGTGTCTTGACCGTGAGCGCCGCGCCCGCCGTATTGCTAAGTTATTTGGAACCTGCAATACCCACCGATACAGGAGTTGTAATAACCCTTGCGGACTACAGCGTGCAATTAAAGGACAAATCGGTCCTGGAACCTTCTGACCTTGATTGGTATAACGGCGACAATAAGATAACCGCCTTTACCGCCACCCAAAAAGGAGTAACGGAATTGGTTGCTTATAAAAAGGGCGACCATAGCGTTTTTAAAAAAATATATGTGGTTGCAAAGAGCCCTGCCGAGAGCGAATATGTACTCTTTTATACGGGTTTTGACAGCCCCGATGATATATCGGATTGGAACAAAACTACTTCATCTCAAGGGGTCTATACCGTTACAGAGAGCACCCTTACCATAAAAGCGAGCTCGAGCAATCCCAGGATATATCTGCCGGAGTGGCTCGCCGAGTTTGGCAACTATCGTATCGACACGATCGCCACTCAAAGAGAGTCCACCGATGCCTCCCGCTGGATATCTATAATATACAGAGCAAAAAATGTGACTTCTACAGGAACACCTTATTACCATATGGCGATAAGAAACAATATGAGGGCTCCCGGGACTGCTACTACCGGAGGTGTAGAATGTGTATCTTTTGCAAATAACACCTGGAATTATTACCAATCTGCCGGGTATACCGAAGCTATTAATCCCAACAAATTCTATAAGTTTTCGGTTCTGGTTAAAGACAGTTTGGTCCAGTATCAAATCGACGACAATGTAGTTATTCACTTAGAGGATTTGCCGGAAATAAGCTCGGATAAGACCGGAGGGATTGGGCTGCAAGGCAACTCTTCTAACTTTATCATAGATTCGATAAAGGTCTCTTTGCAAAGAGAAGTACCGGACCCGCCTCCACCCCCGGCTGTTGAGTTGTTTAAGATTCCTCAACCAGAAAGCAACATAAGAAACCATGTAACCAATGTCGGATACTTAAATACGGCACAGGATTATAGTCTGTTTGTAAACAAGAGCAAAGCCGCTCCTGCTACTTTAATCTTCTTTGCTGAGGGCAACGACTTGAATGCAAAGAACGGAGATAAAGCAACCACGGTTGCCGAGATGCTATCCCACAAAGAAAAGGACCTCTTTATTCCCGCTTTTTATGTAAGCGACAAAAACACCATTGATATAATCACCACAGCTTTAAAGAACGCTTCTGTTTGCGATGCTTTGTTTATCAGTAAGGATGTCTCGCTGGTAAAATACGCCCGAGAAAAATATCAAATGGTAAGAGGTGCCGTTGACTTTGCCAACCTGACATATAACACCCTTGACAACGCCAAGCTTCTTGAGATTAGAGGCGAAGTCAATAAGGCGTTGGCATTGACAGCTATTTTGCCCGCAAAATACGCTGTATATGACTATGTAAAAGAGCTTCAATCAAACGCCATAACCGTATGGATTGCAGAGGATAACCTTGCCGACATGTCCCAAGCGGCAACAATCTTAACCTCGGGGGCTGACGGAGTGGTCTCTGATAACCCTGCTCTCTTGGCAGAAGCACAAAACACCTTGTTTGTAAAAAACACTATGACCAGGGTACCTCTGATTATCGGACATAGAGGAAATCCCTCTCAAGCTCCCGAAAACTCCATATCGGGATATTTAAAAGCCATTGAGAACGGCGCAGAGGTTGTAGAGACCGACATAATGTTGACAAAGGACAATCAGATAGTCATTTCCCATGATGGCACTATCGACCGCACAACGAACGGCAGCGGCACTGTCTCTAATATGACTTTGGCACAAATCAAGGAGTATTTCCTCTGGGGCCCTAACGACAAATTCAAAAACACCCATCCAAACGAAAAAATGCCTACTTTGGAGGAGATGCTAATTGCTATCAAGCCTACAAAGGGCAAAATCTTTATTGAAATTAAAACCGGTAACAGTAAGATTGTCAGCCCCATGGTTGATTTGATTAAAAAACACGGTATGGAAAGCCGAGTCACGGTTATTTGCTTTACCGAGGCACAACTGCTTTTGACTCAACAGCTTTTACCCGGGATGTCCACAGGATATTTGCTAAACGCAATAACCATGTCAAATACCATGGACGATGCGTTGATTGCAATGTTTAACCAGTTGAATTACACCCAATCTTCAAACTCCACATTAAATGTAAACTATGGAAATCTAAGCGGTATATTTGCTAAAGTTGCCGGTGACAGGGGTGTAACAGTCTGGCCCTGGACATATAGTACCGGTAACACCACTGCATTTAATTCCCACTTTCTCTGGGGAT
>CAZFVM010000024.1:0-14482 GCA_964522305.1 uncultured Oscillospiraceae bacterium | reverse complement strand
CGCCTCAAACGGCCATAAGAAAATATGCGTACCTTTGTGGTTGGCGAAAATGGTGGTTCCAATTTTCGAATGGATTGCAAAGACTGCAAAGAAAAGACCGCTATTCACCAGATATTCTCTACACACATTGGAAAGCAATGGATACTTCTCGCATGGCAAAGCAACGAAAGTATTAGGATATCATCCAATAGATATGAAGACCACGATTGCTGATACAATCTATTGGTTACAAGGAAAGCAATTGCCTGTTAAGGCATAAACAATCGGAAAGCGACAGGCCCTTGCCTGGATATCATATTTATTGGGGGAATAAGAAATGAAACCTTTATACGATGTGCATATAGTCGGTGATTCTCTTTTGAAGGGAATTCAAGTCAACCCTGATAGCAAGCGATATGTTATTAAAAACGATATCGATTTCGATAGCGTGGGCGATGAGCTAGGATGGGTGATTCAGAACGACTCTCGTTTCGGATGCACAATAGAAAAGGGTACCAAAATCATTGAAAAAATGCTTAATAGGGGTGGAAGCTGTGATATCATTATCATGGATTTTGGGGGCAATGATTGTGATTATAATTGGAAAGCAGTATCCGAAAATCCTTCTGGAGAATTCAGACCAAACGTTCCGCTTCCAGAGTTTGAAGCTGCTTATCGTAAATTAGTCCGACGATTAAAAGAAGCTGGGATTATCCCTGTGCTAACTACCCTTCAGCCATTGATTCCATATAAATTTTTTGACTGGTGGTGTAAAGGCCTGGATAAAAAAAGCATACTTGCCCATATAGGCGATGTGTGTAATATATATTCTCATCAAGAAAATTATTCGAGGAGGGTAGAGCAAGTAGCATATTCGGAAGGCGTTCCTCTTGTTGATATACGAGGGGCATTTCTTGAACACGGACATATCGAAGATTTAATCTGTGAAGATGGAACACATCCTAATTCGAAAGGGCAGCAATTGATCAGGAAAGCGTTTTTAAAAATGGATTTTTCCTTTAACAACTTACTAACAAATATAAGGAATTTGAAAGACAATAAGTCTGTAAACTCCTATCATACAAATGCTTGATGCAGCACCGGAATTTAAACAAGCGTATATTGATGCAGAAGAAGATGATATTGAAATCATCAAAAGCCCAGTTGGAATGCCGGGATGTGTAATCCGAAATGCTTTTATCAGACGCGTAGAAAAAGAGAAAGAAAAGATTAAAAGATGTAGCTTCTGCCTGAAATCCTGCCATATTGACAAAGCACCATACTGTATTACAGAGGCACTGATAAACTCAGTAAAAGGCAATGTCTCTAATGGTGTAATTTTTCTACCTAAAGAAATTACTTAGTAAAAAATTGTCAAAAGAATAAGAATTCATGGGATTTTGAGTTGCATTAGCCAAGCTTTAAATCCTTTAATGTATTTAAAGTATTCATAAATTGTTACACCTATTAATATATTTAGGATAAAGAAACTTAGTTTCCTATTGCTATTATTATACGAAATCACATAAAAAGTTTTGTATAGCTGTGAAATAAATTCAAGCATAACCTTAGAATGGGTGCACATTTTAAATTTGAAGAAATATTTGTCAGTGACTGTCGTTTCTGTGTCTTATACTGTAACAAGCAGGGAACTTGTACGGCAAGTTCCGCTCAGAACCAGCGGCTTTGCTGATTCACTCTTTAGGTGCGTTGCTCCTAATACCCCATTCCCGATTTCTGAATAGTATTTGAATTTTTGAGAACACTATTGATAGATACACCCATTGAGTGTATTATATTAGTGAGGTGATATATATGAATATTCGTGAGATGAGAACACAATTGGGCGACACACAAAGCGAGTTTGCTATGAGATATAATATTCCGTTTCGTACAGTTCAGAATTGGGAAGCCGGTGTGCGTAAGCCGCCTATATACATTATGAATCTGCTGAAAGACCGCACACAAGCAGACCTTGTCAACCGAAGGACAGCCACCTTGCCAAAGCATAGTGTACGAAAGAGTAACCTTCCAAAGAGAAGTGATTATGTTGGCGCTATTGCTTGGCTCACGGCGGTTCGCGATTGTATCGGTAAATCCGTTGTTTTTGCCTTGGATTCAGCCCTGATGTGTCAAGGCTACTTCGGAGGGCTAAGCGACGAATATATTGTATGGGTTTATGGTGATGATTCTGCTTCCCGCTTTAACGGTGTAGTTGTGCTTGGCAACCGAATAGGCCCTTACAACATAAAGGAAAAGAACGGGCTGAGGTTTACCGATTTTAACAGAACGATAGCTGACGCTATTGCCAATGAAACAATCTTGGATATGCAGGGTATTACAGAAGCAATCAGCCGTTATTATTACCGTAACGGAGAAAGCCTTGAAGGCATTTCTGTTGTACCGGAGCATCAAGAACGATTTGAAAAGCTGGTAAATGAAGCAATCGAATACTATGATAGTTAAGATATAAAAAATAAAGCAAAAGAAAAACGCATAACTAAAAGCGTATCAAGTTAACTTGATACGCTTATTTCGTGCTTGGATATGATGTATATAATTAAATATATTCTGCATGCAGATACAATCTACTTATTAAACGATTCTTTCAACAAAATCATTAATCCCCATAAGCCAAATACAAAACCTAATCCTAATGTAATTCCATTAGCATCTGGTAAAAAACTTGCACAAACTAACATGATTCCGCCCAAAAATAAGGCGCTGCCTATTATAGCCATTTTCATAATTAACGTCCTTTCACTATTAATAGTTCGGTCTATATTTCCGGCATGTTCTTTTATTTAATATAATCTGTTGTATACAACAAACTGTATTTTGCTCTGTGTCGATGGCTTATCTCTTGAGTCCATGGAGATGACCTGTCGCTCCTACTTCCTTGATGCGGAAGTTTACCTTATCTTTGTACAGCTGGAAGTCTATGGTGGTCACCGAGGTTGTATGCAAGTCGAAGTTACGCCACATAAAGGTGAAGGGCAGCTCTAATATAACAGAAAGTAACGCCAGACCAAACCCATGATGACAAAACAACAGTGTGTTGCCGGTGGGCAAATCCCGGGTAGAAACATATATTCCGTCTTGTTTTTGTATCCCGTAGTCGTTCAAGAACTCCTGCCAACCCTCGGTAATCTCATTGAGTACGTTTTCTGCCGTAGGTGGGCTGAGCTCGGGGGCGTTGTACCAACCCTCGGGGTGGGACTCGGTAGCCTTGAGACGCCAGGGAGGCAAGTTCCAGACCGCTACATCCTGTCCCCTATCCTCGTCAAACACTCCGGGCAAGTGAATCTCCCGTGTCCAGTGAAGGGTGGTTACCGGCATGTCGAGCGCCTTTGCAGTATAGGAGGCAGTCTCTTTCGCCCGTCCCATGGTGGAGGAGTATATCTTGTCTATGGGCAAATCCTTCATGACTTTTGACAATGCGTCTGCCTGAACCTTGCCATAATCGGTGAGGGCGTCCAAGGCATAGTTTGGGTCTCCGTGTCTGATGATAAGCAGTCTCATAAATACCTCTCTTTTTTTGCCAATTTGGGCATTATTTGTTGCAATATATATTATAGTACAGTCTATTGTATTGTCCCGAATAAGTCAAGCCAAAGCAACCACACATAATTAAAAGTTATTTGCAATCAATCTTACAACCCGGTTGACGCAACAGCGGTATTAGATGTATAATAGGTGGGATAGGCACAAAACATGGGCAAGTATTAACTCTAATAGTCTATCCCCTATGCTTGCAATATTCGTAATATTCAACGGAGCTTATGTATGAACTTTGCCGACATCTTCTTTCTATATGTGTTCCTGCCTTTGTGCGGGGTAATATATTTTGTTGCCAAAAGCACAAAGCAAAAGAACTTTGTGCTGCTTGTTTTTTCTTTGCTCTTTTATGCCTGGGGTGAGCCGGTGCGGATAGTGTTCTTGGTCTTATCCGCTCTTGTCAATTACCTTATCTCGATACCCTTGGCAAAGCAGGGGGAAACAAAGGCGGGCAGGTGGCTCTTGGGGTTGTCCTTGGTGTTTAACATCGGGATGCTGGGGGTGTTTAAATACACGGATTTTGTCATCGAAAACATAAACAGCCTGTTCTCTGCCTCAATCCCTGCCCAAAACTTAGGGTTCTTGCTGGGGGTCAGCTTCTTTACCTTTAGGATAATCTCATATATGGTTGACCTGTATTGGGGGGAGGTAAAGCTGCAGAAGAGCTTCTTTAACCTGCTTTTGTTTGTCTCTTTGTTCCCGGCGGTGGTTGCCGGACCCATAGTCAGATACCGTACAATAGAGAGCCAATTGACAGACCGCAAGACCACCTTGGACGACCTGACCGAGGGGGGGATGCGGATAATCACGGGGCTTACAAAGAAGATGCTTCTTGCCAACAACCTGGGGCTGCTGGCTTCCGGTGCGTTTGGCGACACCATATCCCAATCATCGGTGGCAGGCACTTGGCTCGGGGTGCTCGCATACTCGTTGCAGATGTACTTCGACTTCTCGGGGTATTCGGATATCGCCATAGGGCTGGGCAGGGTGTTTGGCTTTGGGTTTGACGAGAACTTCAATTATCCCTTTGTTTGCCGCACTATATCCGAGTTTTGGCAACGCTGGCATATTTCGTTGGGCTCTTTCTTTAGGGATTATTTGTTTTATTTGCCCATCTTTGGCAAGCGTCGCCCCTTCTTTTCTTTGTTGTTGGTCTGGTTTACCACCGGGCTGTGGCACGGTGCCAGCTGGAACTATGTAATCTGGGGGCTGTACTTCGGCTTGTTTATCTTTGTCGAGACCCTGATGGGCAAAAAGCGGATGCGGAAGATACCCACCCCTGTCCTGCATATATACAGCAAGCTGGTTATTGTCTTGGGGTTTGGTATCTTTAGGTTTGAGAACTTGGGCGACCTTGGTAACTTCTTTAAGAACCTTGTCGGCGCCAACGGCAATGTGCTGATAGACGACTCCACGGTGACCGTGTTCTTAAACTATCTGTTTGTATTGATAGCGGCATTGGTCTTTACCCTGCCGATATTGCCCGCAATAAAATCCGCAATATCAAAAATGTCGGACCGCATAAAGTCAATCGCGGTTTTGCTGCAGGCAGGGGCTGCGGTGGCAATGATCTTTGTAGATACCGTGTTGCTCGTAGCCACCCAAAGCTCAAACAACCTATTCTTGTACGCAACTTTTTAGGAGTAAAATATGTTGAGACTTGCCAAGATGTTCCTCGCCCTGGTGCTGATACTCATCTTTGTATTTATGTTCGTCTTTACCGTGTTCTTTGAGCGGACAACCGAGTCGGACTACAGCACATTAAAGCCGTTGCCGGAGTTCTCCCTCGAGGAGCTAAAGTCCGGCAAATATACCTCCGGGATTGTCGGGTATTTTACCGACACGGTACCCGGACGGGATAGATTTGTAGATATTAATTCCAAGCTTAAGGGCTTGTACGGTATATTTGAAGACGAGATTGTTGTCGGGCCGGATATCCCGGACGACAGCTTGGAACAGCCGGATTGGGAGCCGGAAGAGTCAACCCCGCCCGAGACCTCGGATGAGGACTCGAGGGACGAAACCTCTGACCCCGATACCGAGCAGTCCGAGGATATAGACGGCATCGAGCCGGACAAAGACCCACCGGTGGAGCTGTCGGGCTCTATAGTTATTATCGGCACTCGAGGGATGGAAATCTTCTACGGCAACCTCAAAAACGGGGTGGTCTTTGCCGAGACGCTTAATTACTTTGCCGACAATGTAGACCCGGGGGTGAATGTGTACTCGATGGTAATCCCCAAAGCCTCTGCCTATTATCTCGGTCAGTCCCAGAAGTACTCCCATCTCGCCGACCGTTGCTTTGACAACATGCAAAACATACATTCCAACCTTTCTGACAAGGTCAAGATTGTGGATGTTTATGATATACTAAAGGAGCACGCAAAAGAAGAAATATTCTTCCGTACCGACCATCATTGGACCGCACTGGGCGGATATTATGCCACCAAGGTCTTTGCCAAAGAAGCGGGGGTGCCCTTTACCGATCTGTCCCAATACGAAGAAATCCGCAGACCCGGGTATGTGGGGACGCTATACAAGTACTCGGACTACAACCAAAAACTGCTAAACAACCCGGAAGATATGGTAAGCTATATACCTCCCTCGACTTACAAGGCGACCTTCTACGACCACAGCCTGCAAAACCCGAGGGTCAAAGACAGCATGTTCTGGAGCATACCCGAGGACAAAAAGAGCAGCTGGTACTCTACATTCCTAAACGGAGATAAGTTTGCCACAAAGGTTGAGTCCGATAGTTGCAAGAACGGCAGGACCCTGCTGTTGGTCAAAGACAGCTACGGCAATGTCCTCGCCCCTTATCTTGTAGACTCGTTCCAGACCATATACATAGTCGATGCCCGAGACTTTAGGCTAAACTTGTTTGACACGGTCTTAGCCTTAGGAGTGACCGATGTGCTCTTTGCCGAGGTGGCTTTTTCGGCGGTGGGGGGCAACTATATTAACAAACTCAAAGGATTGATGGGGTAAATATGAAAACCACAAAGCTACTTATATTCTTGATACTGATATGCTTGACAACAACATCCTGTGGACTGATACCGGGGGACAGCCCCGACACCTCCTCGGCGGGTGGGTCCGATATATCAGACAACCATAATAATATTAGTCACGAATCCGGCTCCGACAATTCATCGGAGTCTGCCTCAGAGTCTGAACCGGAGGAGTCGAAAGCAGAATATATAGAGAAGAAGTTCTCCCAAGTCCCGGTGTTTTTGCTTGGTGATGACAGATTGGAGTCTTTGGGGCTGTATGTTGAGTCCTCTGCTCCCCTGACCATCGATGTGACCTTGGTCGGTACAAAAGAGGCGATGGCAAGTATCAAGGTGCTGGATATAGAGGCGACGGCGGATGTATCCGAGGGCAAAAAGGCGGGAAAAGCCGAGTTTGACATAGTTGTCAACGCCCCGGACGGTGTCAGTGTGCTGACTGTCTCCCACCAAAAAGCGGTGGTCGATATAAAGAAAGGGACAAGTACCGACCCTGACGACAGCAAGCCAAAGCCGGATGACTCGGACGACAGCTCCCAGCCCTCGAGTGGCAAAGAGGCGTATATCTCCAACGGAATAATAATAGACGGAACCCGGGCGATGGAGCAGTTTGGCGGTACCAAAGTATCGGGAGAAAACACCGCAGCAAAGCTAAACGAGTTTAAGGCTGCGGTGGGGGATGTGAATGTATACATCTTAGCCGCTCCCAACGCGTCTGCCTTCTATGCTCCGGCGAAATACCCCAAGTCGATAGCCAACCACAAGTCATGCCTTGAGGGGATGCGAGACAAGCTGGTAAATGTGGGATATGTGGATACCCTGGCAGCCCTCGCGCCCCATGTGGACGAATATATCTATTCCCGCACCGACCACCACTGGCAGGCACTGGGAGCGTATTATTGCGCCGAGGCTTTTGCCGAGTTGGCGGGGCTGCCCTTTGCAGACCTGTCCACTTTTACCAAAGAGAGTTTTGACGGGTTTGTGGGTACCATGTACAAGTACTCCCAAGACCCGGTCATAAAGAACAACCCCGAGACCTTTACCTGGTATGTACCCTCTACCGAGTATACCCTCAACTACTACTCCAGGGACTACTTTAAAAACCCCAAGTCCGGCTCTTTGTTTGCCTCGAGCAAATCCTACTCCAAGTTTATCAACGGGGATTCTTATACCACCCATATCACAACCAATGTGGGGACGGGCAGGAAGCTGTTGTTGTTTAAAGACAGCTATGGCAACGCGCTGGCGCCCTTCTTAATCTCGTCTTTTGATGAGGTCATAATCGCAGATTACAGATACTTCAAGCTCAACGCAAAGAGCTTTATAGATACCATGGGGATTACCGATGTGTGCTTTGAGTTTAGCGCCTTTGCCCTGGCAGGCACCTCAAGGAACTATATCACCTCCCTTATCCGTCAAAAATAAAAAAAGGAGGACACAAGAATGCCGAGATTGGACTACCCTTTTGACCCCGGGGAGTTTATGGATTCCCGCAGGGGAACAAAGCGCAAGCTGTTGGCAGACGGTACAAAGCGTATAAGAAAGAAGATTGCCGTCCTCGGCGGGTCCACCACCTCCCACCTTGTGGGCGCTTTGGAAGTTTTTTTGCTAAATTATGGGATATTGCCGGAGTTTTATGAGTCGGAATACGACAGATACTGGCAGGACGCAATGTTTGACAACCCCGGGCTTCGCGATTTTTGCCCGGATATAATATATATCCATACGAGCTGGCACAATATAAAAAGTCAGACCCCCTCCCCTGCCATGTCAAACGAAGAAGCAAACCAAATGCTAAAAGACGGATACAATCACTTTGAGTCTATGTGGAAGAAGCTCAAAGAGGATTATTCCGTCCCAATAATCCAAAACAACTTTGAGCTGCCCCCTTACCGGATATTTGGCAACAGAGACAGCTTTGACCGCCGTGGAGCGGTGAACTTCGTCACCCGTCTCAACCTTATGTTTGCCGATTATGCCGAGGGACAAGAGGGATTCTATATCAACGATATCAATTATGTCTCTGCCGACTATGGGCTGGAGGCTTGGCATGACGAATCCGCCTGGTATATGTTTAAACAGGCGTGTACCACTACGGCAATCCCTGCCCTTGCCTTTAACCTGGCGAATATAATAAAATCCCTGCTGGGCAAGAACAAGAAAGTCCTCGCCCTGGACTTAGACAACACCCTGTGGGGCGGTGTTGTCGGGGACGACGGGGTCGAGGGTATAGAGATTGGGGAAGAGACGGCAACGGCTGAGTGCTTTAAGGCTTTTGGCGAATATGTAAAGAAGCACAAAGAAATAGGTGTAATGCTGACCGTGGCATCAAAGAACGACCACGACAACGCCATCGCCGGGCTCAACCACCCGGACGGGGTGCTGAGACCCGAGGATTTTGTGGTTATCAAGGCGAACTGGGAAACCAAAGACCGCAACCTTGCGATGACCGCCGCCGAGATGGACTTGGGGGTGGACTCCTTTGTGTTTGCCGACGACAACCCCACAGAGCGGGAGCTGGTCCGACGCAGTATCGAGGGGATAGCGGTGCCGGAGTTTACCGACCCGGTCAAGTATATAAAGACCCTGGACAGAAACGGGTATTTTGAGGTTACCTCCTTCTCTCCCGAGGATATAAAGCGCAACGAGATGTATAAAGCCAATGTAAAGAGAGCGGAGCTTTCCCACGATTTTGTCGACTATGGGGAATACCTGCATAGCCTAAAGATGACAGCGGAGATAAAGGGGTTCGCCCCTATTTATCTGCAAAGGATTACCCAGCTGATAAACAGGTCGAACCAGTTTAACCTCACCACCCGGCGCTATACCCAACCCGAGATTGAGCATATAGCCGAAGACGACAACTACATAACCTTGTATGGTAAGCTGACCGATATCTTTGGGGATAACGGAGTGGTGGCGGTGGTGATAGGCAAGGTCACAGACGAGGTTTGCCATATAGACCTTTGGCTTATGAGCTGCAGGGTGCTAAAAAAAGATATGGAATATGCCATGCTCGATACCCTGGTAGCAGAATGTAAAGCCAAAGGGGTCAAGACCATAAGGGGGTATTATTACCCTACCTCAAAGAACAATATGGTCAAAGACCTCTATAGCGACTTTGGCTTTGGGCTGACCGAGGAGGATGCCGAGGGCAACAGGGTCTTTGAGCTGAATATCGAGGGATATATGGGCAAAAATAAATATATACAGACAAACCCGGAGGAACAACAATGAACAGACAAGAGATTACCGAAAGACTAAATAAAATATTCGCAAAAGTCTTTGACGATGACGACATTGTCATCACCGACAAGACCACCGCCGATGACATCGACGACTGGGACAGCCTGGAGCATATACGACTCATGGGGGCGGTAGAACGGGAGTTTGGCATCAAGTTTACCATGCGGGAGATGAGCTCTATGAAAGATGTGGGCGAAATGATAGACATCATTGCCGCCCGGGGCTAAACAAAAAAACAAGACAAAACCTACACCCAAGTAGATTACTTTGTTTGGCAGGAGGTGCGGTGAATGAGCAAATCTTGGAAGATATCTATTGTAGTAATCTCAACCATTATTTTTATAGCTGCGGGCTATGTTCTTCCATTGCTGGTTTTTGGCTATATCGATAGATGGAGCTATAATGCAGACTTTGAGAATTACGAATCCGACTTTTGTGTTGTCAGAGAATATGTTGGAAAAAGGTTTGCGTCCGAAGACGGAAAATGGGTTGCTGTTGCTATTACCGATAAGTACGACAGGGCATTATACGACCCCGACACTAACGAATATGTAGATGTTCCCGACAATGTAAGAGATTCACTCAAAACTATAGATGTTTACGGTTTTCCGGATAAAGACTCTAACTTGGATATTATCCTAATACAAGGAGACAGAGTTTCGTTCAATATAGAAAATGGCAGATACGCACTTGTATATTCGCCGAATAAAAAGCCAACATGGGTAGGCTTTCATGATGAACAAGAAGATATCAAGGTAAAAAAGATTAACGCCGATTGGTATCATGTTGTTAAAATCTCTAAGTAAGCAGTTGACAAAACCCGATACTGCCAACACAAAAAGAAAGAGAACGTAAAAAAGACAAAAACTCGTGCATCCATAACAGGAGATGTACGAGTTTTTTGTTGTGTTGTTTATTTAGCAGGTTATACAAAAATCGGCAGGGTTATGCCTTCTTTACGAATTCGCTCTTTAGCTTCATGGCACCGAACCCGTCAATCCTGCAATCGATATCGTGTCCGTCGCCGGGGTTTTGCACCAGTCTTATGTTCCTTACCTTGGTGCCTTTCTTGACCGCCGAAGAGCTGCCCTTGACCCGCAAATCCTTCAAGACGATAACATCATCACCGTCGGAGAGAATATTTCCGTTCGCGTCTTTTATGCCTTCGTCGCCGGCTTCCTCGGCGCCCAAGACCCACTCATGGGCACACTCGGGACAGACGAGCAGGTTGCCGTTTTCGTATGTGTACTCCGAGTTGCATTGGGGGCAGTTTGGTAAACTGTGCATACAAACACCTCCTTTATCTTTGTAATATACTATACCAAGACTTGACAAGCTTTGCAAATCCACCCCCGAATAGGGGAAAATAAGACAAAAAGGCAAAAAATGTTCAAAGATATTGAGTTTTATATCAAACAATGTTAAAAAGTTAGCCTTTTTGTTAATTTTTGTGTTATTATATAGAAGTGACTGAGAGAAATCATATTCCCTGCCGTCTAATAGGTGAAGGGTTAACACTTTTTTTAAGGAGACTTTTATGGATTACGGTGCCGGTAGCTACCGCCGTTTTCTTGAAGGTGATGACAACGGTATTGTCGAAATAATCAAAGAGTATAGGGATGGGTTGATATTATTCCTAAATAGTTTTGTACGCAACATTTTTGTTGCGGAGGATCTTGCCGAAAAAGTCTTTGTCAGACTGGTGGTAAACAAGCCGAAGTTTGGGGGCAAAAGCGCTTTTAAGACCTGGCTGTATGCTGTCGGCAGAAACATTGCGGTAGACCATATCCGTAAAGAGTCAAAGCTATCCGGTCCTTCCTTTGATGATGGGTTGGAGCATATTATAAGTGCAGAAGAAACCCTGGAGAAGACCTATTTTAGACAAGAATCAAAGATAGAGCTTCATAGAGTACTGGCAAAGATTAACAAGGACTACCGTTATGTGCTGTACCTAAAGTACTTCGAAGACTTTGACAACAGAGATATCTCCTCTATTCTAAAAAAGTCGACCCGACAAGTAGAAAACCTTGTTTATCGCGCAAAGCAAGC
The DNA here is from genome assembly GCA_964522305.1 of uncultured Oscillospiraceae bacterium. GTDB lineage: Bacteria > Bacillota > Clostridia > Oscillospirales > CAG-382 > UBA1049. The sequence continues at coordinate 2,642 of CAZFVM010000024.1, read as the reverse complement.
GCTAAAAACAGAGCTCATTAAGGAGGGTTTTGAATATGAAGACCTATGAAGAAACAGTCAAAAGCGTATTTGAACGCAGTGAAAAAATAATAAAGAAAAAAGCCATTAGGCGCAGGTATATAAGTGTAGTCGCGACTTTGTTGGCATCGTCGCTAATTCTTGTGGCACTATCTGCAAGCGCGATTATGACATATATGAACAGGGAGCCGGGAGATTTCGGCTTTGGTCACGGTGGACTTGTTGGCTCCCCAGATGACTCCCTCGCGATAACATCGAGTAAAGAAACATCCGCGTCCGTCTCTGAACAGCCCAGAGGCGGTGAACCCAATGCGGCTATCAGCATTAGAGGTCTTGAGCAGTTGGAAGAAATGCGTAAAATGGCCGAACATCAAGATGTAGAAGAATTAAATTTATATTTGGAAAGCATTGAGGGCGGCGGGGCAAAAAGCCGTGAAGACTTGATCGATTTTCTAACATTGGTTGATTCATTACCTACTATTAAGTTTATTGACGGTACAATTTCTTGGATTTCGCATCAAACAGGAAACAGTACTGATACGGGTGCGTATTACGATGTTGTGTTTGTTTCAACTGAAGCAAAAAACGGAAATTGGACTCGTATAGAATATTTGCTTTCTGTGGATGATGTTTCTACGGAAGTGGACAAGAGAAATGATGAAGGTGAATTTGCTGATTCGATACTTGAAAATCCAATTAAAAGTAAAAATGAAAAAATTACAGTGTACAGCGAAACAAGAGAAAAACATACTTCGGATAAAGGCGAAGTAATAAAGTGGGTCTTAGATGTAGATGGGATTTTTGCTCAGGTCGTTTACTACACAAACGATGCCAACAGCGTTGTAACGAAAAATGTATTTGATAGTGTCAGCATTTTAAACATATCCGAGAAATAACACTGGAAAATGCAAGGCTTTTCCCCCTGATTACTATCATTATCAGGCTTACAGAAGGAACCACAATTGTTCTTATGTTCTGAGAGCTATACATTATCGATAACTTTTAATGTTGCAATATTACATTCAGCGCGTTCAGTGTCTTTTTGGTGGAAGGCTATATGTTGTCCGTAAGGTTGAAAATACGAACATGATTGAAACTTTGCGGGTGGAAGTGAGTTAAAAAGCAAGATATGGGAAAACGCCCGAGCTATCCAGCCCAGGCGTTTTCTGACAGTTGTTCCTATTTACCGTTCCAAGTCCCTTGACCACAGCTTCTTGTTCGGCAAACTTGCCTCCGCCTTTTTCACTTCCGCTTTTAACGCTGAATACTCGTTATAAGCATTTCTTCTCTCGCCCAACAACTTATCCCATTCTTCGGGGTCGCGTGTCCTTTTCCGCAGCATATCAAGATGCAAAACACTTTGGCGGGCACGGTCAAGGCGGGCGTGAAGTTCCGAAAGCGCGGACTGTGTGAGCGGTTCGGCGTTTTTTGATTCCTTGATTTCTTTTTTGTATTTGTCAATCTGCTCCATAATGGAAGGTTTTTCTTCGCTTTTGTTATGAACGGTAGGAGCAATCGCTTCTTTCAGCCAGTCCTTGAATTGTTTGAGTTTCGCCATAATCTGCCGTAGCAAATTATTATGGACACGGATTTCCCGATTCTGATTCCCGCGTTCGGTAACAATGCCGCGTTGTTCCATCTGCGAAGCGGCAACGCCCATATGGACGGTCGGAATTAACTCAATGACCTGCCGTTCGTATGAGCGATGGTCAACGCGCTCAGCGTGTTCATTTTGTTCTAATGCCGTGTTCATGGAATCAGCCCATGCTGCCCGCCAATAATCGGCTTTTGTTTGCTCGTTCCAGTCGGTGGTTGGAACGGATTTACATTTATATTGCCGCTTGTTTTTGTCATAAGTTTTATCGCCGTTTTTATCAAGGATATATTCCTTTCTCTGTTTATCGCCCCACGTTTTATCTTCGTTAAACGGGCGCATGGTGAGTAACACATGAGCGTGTGGATTACCGTCGTTTTTATCGTGAATACAAATATCGGCGCACATTCCCGCATCTACAAAATTGCACTGAACATAATCGCGGGCAAGGGAAATGTTTTGCTCCACTGACAATTCCACAGGCAATGCCAATTCAATCTCCCGCGCAAGCTGTGAGTTTTTCGCTTTTTCGATTTTCTCAACCGCGTTCCATAAAATAGAACGGTTTGTATATTCACGCGGCGCGTGGTCGGGCAGCAGGATTTCAGTATGGGTAACGCCGCCCTTGCGGGTGTAGTCATGAGTGATTCCGTCATACTCATTTGTGATTTTTTCTCCGGCACGATAGGCAGCAGCGGCAACCGCTGACTTGCCTTTGCCGCGTGATACGATTTTGATACTGCAATGATAAATCGCCATAAAGCGTCACTCCTTTCGCCGTTTTCGCAAAAACGGCGAGATAAAACGGAACGACGGCAAAAGGTATACGCAATGTGGGATACCAATTACCGCCGTGAGCGTTTTGCGCTGGGGTAGCGTTCGATAGAACGCGACGGGGAACGCGCAGTTCCCCGATGTTGCTTCCGAAGGAGCAACAAGCCGTCGGCAGACCGCACATACCACATTTATGTGGTATATAAGTGCGCCCTTAGTAAACTAAGGGAATAGAACGCTGCTCACCATCTTGCTC
>CAZFVM010000023.1:0-14659 GCA_964522305.1 uncultured Oscillospiraceae bacterium | reverse complement strand
AGCCTTCAACCCTATTTTAATTTTCTATCCTAGACATCAATGCTACGCACTCAACATGCCCCGTCCTCGGGAACAAGTCCACAGGGGTGACCTCCCGTACCTCAAACCCGGATTGAACAAAGACAGCTACATCCCGGGCAAGGGTAGCAGGGTTGCAGGATATGTACACCACTCTTTTTGGCTCTGCTTCTACTATATTGCCAATCAGTTCGTTATTTAGCCCCTTCCTTGGCGGGTCGACTACTACAACATCCGGGGACCCAAAGTGCTTTTTACATTCCTTTATCCCGTCTTTTGCATCCCCCTGTAAGAACAGCGTATTCTCTTCGCTTCTGCCGTTTAGCAGGGCGTTTTCTTTTGCGTTTATCACCGCATCTTTTACTATTTCCACACCGCACAAAGGGTTATCTTCCCCGGCAATACATATCCCTATTGCACCGGTGCCGCAGTACAGGTCCAACAAGATCTCTCCCGGTGACAGTTGTGCATATTCCGATGCTTTTTTGTATAGGATTTCAGCCCCTTTGGTGTTAACTTGGAAGAAGGATGTGGCAGACAACCGAAAACGCTTTCCCATCAACTCTTCTGTGATAAATGGGTCTCCCCATATTACGTTAGTCTTGTCTCCCAGCACGGTATTCCCGCGCTTGATGTTTATATTTATGACAAAGCTTTTTATCTCGGGGTATTTTTCGGTCAAGGCTTTGACGATTATATCCGCCTTTGGCAACTCTTGTGCATTTATCACCACACATACAGACACTTCATCGGTTGATGTCTTTCGTAGTTGCAGGTGTCTTAACACACCGGTTCCCTTAGCCTCGTCATATCCGGGTATCTTGTTGTCTTGACATAGTTTTACAAAGTCTTTTGCTATGCCGGCAAAGATATCCTCTTGCAACAAGCATATGTCATGGGGGACAATCCTATGACTTCTTCGGGCATAAAACCCAAACTCCAAGCCCCCCGCCATATCCTGACCGATAGGGTAGATTACCTTGTTGCGATATTTGTCTTGGTTTACACTTAGTAGTTGCATTACAGGCACTTGCATGCCTGCGATACGACTAAAGGCATTGTCTACAATCGAGTGTTTAATCCTCTTTTCGCTGTCATAACTCATATGTCTAAAGGTGCATCCGCCGCAAGTGTTAAAGACCTCGCAGTCCGGTGTTACCCTGTCCGGTGAAGGGGTTATGATTCTCAGTAGTTTGCCAATCAGATAACCCCGAGTCTCTTTTATTATCAGCACTTCACATACATCCCCCGGCGCGGTCAGAGGGACAAAGACTACTATCCCTTCCGGAGTCCGTCCCACCCCGTTACCATCCGGTTGTATGTCGGTAATCTTGAGTTGTATGGTTGTGTTTTTGAGTTTTGTTTTCATCTGTTCCCATTTTCATTAATTCGTATATTTTTTGCAGTGAGTAAAAAGGTCAAGCGAAAACATGCATTTCCCTTGACCCGATTTTCATTTATTTGTGTTTTTTTGTTTTACCGAATCAAGCAGTCCCTTTTTTCCTTCAACGATCTTTGTGCTCTTACTTTTTTGCAACATACCATACGGCACATTTTTTGTAAATTTGTTTATCAGGGGAGTCAGCAAATTCATAACCAATACTCCTATATACACACCGTCAAAATGAGAGAACATATATCGGATAAATATGGTAATCGCCCCACATCCGATTCCAAAGATTATTTTTCCCTTTGGCTGATTGGGAGAAGTGGTAAAATCGTTGCAGGCAAATATGGCAAGGAGCACAACTCCGCCTGCCATCAACTCGGTCAGAATAAAGTATATAGTCTCGCTGTCCCCCATGGGAAGGAAGAAGGCAAGTAAAAATACCGTTCCGGCAAAAGCCAGAGAGCCCTTTATATCTATAATCTTTCTGTATACAAGATATGCCCCGCTGACAAACAACATGAGGATGGCAATCTCTCCCATGTTCCCCGCCGAAACCCCAAAGAAAAGGTTGGAAACCCCTTCTTCATAGATATGGTCTCTGCCCAACATCTGAAGAGGGGACAAAACCCTTAATTTTTCTACTACATTCGGGTCCAGCTCCATGGCAAAAGCAGAGAAATAATCAAAGGGCTTGGTAAACACTCCGGTAAAAGAGGGGAGGAATACTTTGAAAATTGTTACCGACAAAACAGCTGTATTTATCAAGTTCTTACCTACTCCGCCGGATAACTGCTTTACCGCCATAGCGATAAAAGCGGCAAAAACCGGGAGATACAAGGGTACAGAAACAGGGAGCATAAAGGTAATCATCAGCCCGGTAACTACCGAGGTCAAGTCCGTTGAGGCTGTCAGAGCAGACTTCAAGTTCCCCTTATCCAGCAAAAAACGGATAGAAAACTCAAAGACAATACAGCTAATCACTGTCAGCGCCGAAATGGTCAAAACCCGTGCGCCAAAGACAAAGACGCTCCATACCATGACCGGTGCCAAAGAAATCAGCACATCGGTCATTATGGACCTATAGGAATTTTCGGTGTGTTCAAAAGGGGCAAGTGTCATAAAAACCATTACCGGCAATAATATCCGGCTCCTTAACCTTTCCTAATTCTCGTCCGAGTCCGGGTTCATATGTTGGTTTATCATCTCCAAGACATCCTCGTCTATCTCATCGAAGTCATCCCCGTTTACGGTTATATCCACATTTCTGTCGGTTTTCTCTCTCATCTCCGGGTACAGCTCCATCAAGGGTAACAGGATATCGTCCTTGTCCTCCGGCTTATCTTCTTCAAACAACTCAGGGTCGTTTTGTAAGCTATTTTTATCTCTTGACGACAGTTGTTTTGCTTTTCTGATTATCTTTAACAACCCGATTCCCCTGGGGCAAATATACTCGCAGCTCCCACATTCAATACAGGCTTGCACACCATAATAATCAGAGATGTCAGTTTTATTTTTGCGAGAAGCGAGCGCATAATCCAAGGGGGATAAGAACATAGGGCACACATCGAGGCATCTGCCGCACTTTACACAGCTTTGTTCCTTCGGTTTGCTTATTTTATTGAGGTAAAGTATTTGGTTTGTCCCCCGGGTAACAACCCCTTTGGACTCGGATATGACTTTTCCGTCCATAACTCCACCCTCTATTACATTCTGCGTGCCTTTTCTCATGCCCTTAGATTCCTTCGTTAGGGCAGAAACCGGGGTACCGATAGGGACAATATAGTTTGCGGGGATTGTTATACCCTCACCGCTGACCGTCACGACTTTGCAAACCTGGGGCATGCCGGAAACAAAGGATTCATAAACATTTATCACCGCTTCGGCACCGATAACACTATAACCTATATCGACAGCTCTTTTCCCATGGGGTATCTCTCTGCCATATATTGCACTGATTATGGTTTTCTCGTTTATGGGGTATTTTCTTTTTATTTTTGCGGTGGCAAACATGGTCGGGTCGTTAATATGCTCATTGATAAGAGGGTCAAAGGTAATAAAGTTGCTTTCAACCACAAAGATGCTTTTTTTGACCCCGAGGGCATGCATCAATATTTTTGCTCCGCCGACAAGTTCTTTGCTTTTTGACTCAATAAACTTTCTCAAAGCGGTGGAGTAACTGTCCTGTTCACTGCAATTTATAATCAGGCGTTTTGCAGACCGTGTTTTCTCATCCAGGGGGTCTAAGAGCTTTTCCCGGACATAAGCCCCGTCGGTAGAGTCAAATATATTTAAGTAATCTATAAGTCGACTTATCTCGTCAAAGTCCAGCGCCGTCAAGGGCTTATCCACCCCCACAAGCTCGCTGTGAGGGGTGTTTTCCAGGTCGTTTTCTATAGCTATGTATCTTTGTTCCCCGTCTTTTATTATGCCTTTAAACACTCCGGACACCGAGGCAAACACAGTTTTTTTCTCACCTTTTGCAAGGGCTTGTCCCTTCGCAACCGGAGAACTTATTTTAACGGTCAAAGCACATCCCTCATCTAAGGGAATATAAACATAGCGAGGAAATAGCCGCTGCAACTGGCTTTTATTTCCGTATTTTTTGTTTTTGAGAGTGATTCCGCCAAAGAAGGTTATAGGCAATTGATACCTCCAAAGATACCTGTTATTCGTCACTTCAATTATATCACAAAACCATTGATATTCAACATAATTAAATTATTAATACAGGTAGAGGTACAACTGTGACTGCCGGTTTATCTTCGGATGCTCAAAGCATATGGGCTTTCACCGCCCCAAAGTATGCAAAAAAACAGCTCCCGGTTATACAGGAGCTAAATAATTATAGAATTTAGTTATTGAGGTTGGCTACATATCCGCCTCGGCGACCTTCATCATAATAGCGCATTCGATTCGCTTTTTGTGCAGCTCGCAGCCGATTTCATACCTGCCGTTTATACTGCCGGTGGAGTTGTATGAGTTGGCGGCACATCCCCCCGAGCAATACAGCTTTGCAAAGCAGTCTTTACACTCGTCCTTTGTATATACATTACAGGCTTTGAAGAAGTCTATTTTTTCTTGATTTGTTATCCCTTCAAAGACGTTGCCCAGCACAAAGCTTTCGTCCCCCACAAATTGATGGCAGGGATAAAGCTCTCCGGTAGGGGTGACCGCCATATATTCGGTGCCCACACCGCATCCGGAAACCCGCTTGACTATACAGGGTCCGCCCTCCAGATCGATATCAAAGTGAAAGAAGTTAAAGCCTTTGCCTTCTTCTTTGCGCTTTAGCATCTCTTTGGCAAGATATTCATATTGGGAGAACAACTCGGGCAGTTGCTCTTTTCTTATGGCGTAGGGTTCGTCGGGGGAGCAAACCACAGGCTCCATGGATACTTCCTCAAACCCCAGGTCTGCGATATGCAGGATATCCTCGGCAAAATCCGGGTTATACCCGGTAAAGGTACCCCTGACATAATAGTCTTTTTGTCCCCGTTTTTCTGCCAAGGAATAAAACTTCGGCAGTATCAGGTCATAACTTCCTTTCCCGCCGCGGTTTACCCTCAATCGGTCATGGACCTCCCGTCGCCCGTCGAGGCTCAGGACCACATTGCTCATTTCTCGGTTTGCAAACTCTATTATTTCGTCATCCAGCAACACGCCGTTGGTAGTAAGGGTAAAGCGAAAATTCTTGTCGTGAATTTTCTCCAGTTCTCTGCCATATTTTACGATATCCTTCACAACCTCAAAGTTCATCAAGGGCTCACCGCCAAAGAAGTCGATTTCTAAGTTATGGCGGTCTTCCGAGTTTTTGACAAGGAAGTCCAAGGCAGCTTTACCCACCTCAAGGCTCATCAACGCTCTTCCCCCTTGATATTCGCCCTTCCCGGCAAAGCAATATTTACAGGCAAGGTTGCAATCGTGGGCGATATGAAGACATAGCGCCTTGACTACCGCTTGTCTGTCCTTAAACTCCCCGGCTATAGAAGCGTAAGGGTCCGACGAAAAGAGCTTTCCTTCTTCTATCAGCCCTTCGATATCTTCCAGCAGCCCTAAGAGCTCTTCCTCGGTAACCTCGGGGTCGTCCTTATATTTAACCAGCATTTCGGCGACAATTTCCTCTTTTGAGCGCTCTTCGTATAAGCCTATTACATCATAGGCAAGCTCGTCGACCGAGTGGACAGCCCCACTGTTAGAATCGATTATTATATTATATCCGTTACTTTTATAACGATGGACCATATATATTCACCCTGTTATTAAGATCAAAACAGCAAATTTTATGCCGGTCAGACCGACCGGCATAACTGGTTTTAACCCCGATTGTTTGTCCAAAGACAATTTACCTGTTTGAAGACAATTTACTTGTCCAAAGACAGTTTATCTGTCTAAAGACAATTTACTTGTTTTTCTGCTCACACTTCTGGTTGACAATGCTGCAGGAGGTCTTACTGGCTGACTGGCAGGAAGTTTGGCACTCGCCACAGCCGCCTTTCTTTGCGGACTTGTTCAAATCCTTGGTCTGAATGGTTTTAATTCTCTTCATATAGCACCTCTCCTTTGGTTTATGATATCAAATCAAAGGGTTGTTGTCAAGGATTACAGTGGTTTTTTGCTACATAAATCCTCTCGGGCATCTGCCCTTTTGAGCTGTTTGTTTCTACCCCCGTTTTTTCCGAGCCGGATACAAAGTCTATATGCTCTCTCTTTATAACCTCTCCCGGGGCAATAATGGGGACAGAAGGAGGATAAGCATATAAGAACTCCAGACACACCCGACCTTCGCTCTCGACAAAGGTTACAAAATCGCCCTTTACCCCCTCCGTGTCGGCAGGCAGAATATTACACTCAGGGTAAGGCAGACTTTGCAACTCAACGCTTTTGTCGGTTAAAGACAGCCGACTGTCTATTTCCAACAACGCCGTCCCCAGTCTGTCAAACCCTTTCTTCGTGTCACAGATACTTGTCATTGCAAGGGCATAATCCCCAAGCGCCATTTCGAGCACGAGCAGATATCTGTCTGCCAGCATTCTCATCAGCTCCGGTCCGGTGATATCGGTGTTACCGGTATATATAACAATTTTACCCGGGTCGTGCAAAAAGGCGTGCTCCAAGTCACCCTCTCGGATAATTCTCAGGTTTTGCAACTCACTCATGTTATCAAAAAACTCGGTCAGCCGACTTTCATAATCAAAGAACAATCGGTCGCCTTTGTTTTGCAACAAGTTTATGCATTCCGATATCCCTGTCATCATTATATAAGACGGGCTGGAGGATTCGAAGACTCCCAGATACTTTGCGACTTTATCTATCGATACAATATCTCCGTTTATATGAAGCAACGCGGTCTGGGTAGGGGAGGGCAGAGTTTTGTGCAGCCCGTGCACCACTATATCCGCACCGAGTTGCACCGAGTTTGTACAAAACATCTTCCCAAGTCCCAGGTGAGAGCCGTGGGCTTCGTCCACCAACAAGACAACACCTCGACTGCGGGTAATATCCAAGATACCTTTTATGTCCGAGATAACGCCTTCATAGGTGGGGGAGGTTAGCACCACCAACTTAATGTCCCTGTCTTTTTCCAACGCATCTTCTACCATACTCGGGGTGATACTGCCGGCTATACCGGCGATATCCGACGGGGGTATCAACCATACAGGAACAAGCCCCTGCATATATATGGCGTTATAAACCGATCTGTGGGAGTTGCGCGCAACCAGGATTTTATCCCCCCTTTGGGTACAAGAACAAATCCCGGCGAGGATTCCGCAGGTGCTGCCGTTTATCAGAAAGAAGCTGTGCTTGGCACCATAAAGCTTAGATGCCTTTTTCATTTCGGCTTTCAAAATCCCCTTTGGATCATGCTTGTTATCAAAACCGGATATCTCCGTGATATCAATGCCGTAAGAATATCCGGGACAAAACAAGGGGTTCCTCTTATGTCCCGGCATATGGAAGGGATAAAACCCACTTTCGGTATACAAACTCAAAGCATCTTTAAGATTCATTACAAAACCCTTTTTCACTGTTTTTAGCCCTTTAGTATCGACCTAATCATTATATTTAGATATAAAAAAACATCGCCGACACAGCTTTCATAATAGCGATGTTTTTATGATAACAATTCTTACTTGCTCTCGGTGACTTCGTTTTGACTGTCTTCAGTCGAGCTGTCGTTATTTACATTGTCCCCTTTTTCTTTGTCTCGGGTTGTTTTATCCAAGTCTTTTTCGCTTATTATCAGATGAATGACAAAAATCACGGCAAAAATCGCCAACAGAGCCAATTGTATCAATAGCGCCGGTATATAGTTTTCCAACCCACTGATGATAAAAACAAGGCCGAATATCAACTGTATCGCAAAATACACCCCGGCAAATTCCGTGGGTAACAGCTTAAAGATTTTGCGTTTTATCGGGTATTTTTTTATCATGAACGGAGTAGCAACAAAGATCCCAAAGGCAATAACAATAAAGGCATAGGTTGCCCAGGTGGGGAAGGGTTCTCCTTTTATCATTTCAGTCAAGAAGAACAAAGCGTTAAATATGGCAAAGAATATACTGCCAAGAATCACCCACAACATATCAAGTCTTTTCATCCGATATATGTCTCCTAAGTATTGTGTCGCACTTCAAGGTCCAACACAATTATTATTATGTCAAAGGAGAGCGGCCAACCGCGAGGTAGCCGCTCTCTCAACCAAAATCAAATAACTAACTTTCGTACTTTTCCACTACTTCGTCAATAGCGGTTTCGATAGCGCTCTTGTTGGAATCAAGGGTAGAAACAAGGTCGGTAGAGCTTCCGTTCATAAGTTGGGTAAACATGCTTCCGATTCCGCCAAAGTTATAAACAAGGCCTAATTCATAAACAATGTTGTTGAAGATGTACTGGTCGAGCATTTCTTCACTCTCATTGTCTCTCATGTCCTTATCCTTCAATACAAGCTCATAGTATGCTTGGGTCAGGTTGTTCTTTGCACCACATGCGAGAACTTCCAGCATATATGCCGAGAACTCTGGGTCCGGTGCGGAGTTAGGTATTACAACTCCATAGGCCATACGAGATTGACAAGGAGTATAATAAGATTCCTGCTCTTCATTATACTTAGGCAACGGAATAAGACCAAAGGTAGCGTCATATGCTCTAAGCTTCTTGATAGCCGAGAAAGCAGAAGTGCGGAACAACGAACGGCCTTCGCCAAAGATTGCCAAAGAGGTTACCCATCTGTCCGGAACCTGGTCTTTAAAATCTTCCACATGGATTACCCATTCGTTACGGAGCTGCATCGATTCCAACACCTTAAGTCCGACAGAAACAGACTTTTCGTTGGTTCCGAGAGCGATTTCCGGTATATCGTTAGCATCTTTGGTTATCAAGCGTTCACCGGAGGCAAGATAGTACAGATAAGCGTCTGAGTGAGCACCGGACAGTCCCCAAGTGTCTTTATAGGTATAACCGGCTTCTCCGTCGTCGTCAACGGTAACAGCCTTAGACATCTCTACCATCTTGTCAAATGTCCACTTGCCGTCTCTTACCAATTGATATATATCAACATCAGGATGAGTGTCGGCTAACATATCCTTATTAAAGGTCATGGCAAGGGATACAATTTTTTGCATTATAGAGATATCCCCGGTGGTAAAGTATACTCTGTTGTATATAGACAAAGAGTCGGTGGCGTTTTGGTCCCACCAAGGCATGGATAAGTCTAAATAATCTGCAAATCTATCGTCAGCAAGATCATAAAGTGCATTGGACTGGGCAAGAGATGCACAATATCCCAAGTTAGGCATTGCAGCATCATATTCACCGGCATTGGTCATAACGTCGTTGGTAAGATCTTCGTGAACTTTACCGGCATAAACAGGTACAATCTCTACGCCATATTTTTCAAAGATTTCGTTGTTTCTGTTTCTTACCGCATCTTCTATCTTCTGGTCGGTGGTTTCATATTTGTCCACACCGATTTCTTCGGAATAATAAGTTGTGTCTACGGTGTTATCATATACCAAAATCCTGAATTCTTTTTTCTCTTCCCATTTAAACTCGGGCATGTTGACATAGTAAATTCCTTTTTCTGCGTCATAGCCTCCGTGTGCAGTTCCAAAAGAGCCATCAGATGAGGTATCACCGGAGCCGTTAGGCTTCTTACTTTCGTCCCCGCTACCGCCGTTATCACAAGCTGCCAACACTATGGTAAAAACAAAGACCAAAGCGAGCAACAAAACAGCGAGTTTCCTGTTCATAGACTTCATAAAAACTCCTTCCTTATCGTTAAGAAATATAATCATCCCATCTATTGTGGAATATTCAAAAATATGTTATCACATAACCCGGTGTCTGTCAATATAATTAAAAAACCGTTTTTGGAGGTTTTTGACTAACAAAAGATTTTAAAAAACCTACAAGCTACACATCAATACAAGTAGCGCGATTAGATAAGTTTGTCTGTATCGTACTTTGACTTTTTTAGATTAACCGGCTTGTCCAAAGCTTTCGGTGGTAAAGACTTTGGAAATAAACTTAGCGATCTCTGTGTTATCCACAGTTTTGTTGTGGAAGTATTCGGTGCCGTAACCCAGGGCAAACACCGGAACATTCGCCCGAGTATGCCCTCCGGTTGTATAATAAAACCTCTTTGCAGGGTCTTGCTCGTCTTCTCTTATTTTTAGACCGCCGGTTTCGTGGTCTGCGGTTATGATAAGAATTGTGCCCGGCTTGCTTGCGGCAAAGACCAGGGTATAAGCGATAGCTTCGTTGAATCTCGCCATTCGGTGAGCGGTTGTTTCAAGGTTGTTCGCATGGGAATAAACGTCGATGTCATCTTCTTCCATCATCATAAAGAAACGACTGTCATCTGACGAAATAAGGTCGAGGACTGCTTTTGTTTCTTTAAATAAGTCGTTACCGACAGAGCCCTTTGCATAAGTAACCAGGTCGTTTTCCCTCAGCTCTTTTATTTGTTCGTTTATGATGTTCTTTTCCGCTCTGGCGTGATGGTGTGCTAAGAAAGCTCCGGGGGTTGCACCTGCCAGGTCATCGGTAGTGAGAACCGCTGTTTTTGCTCCCGCCAAATGGGCGAGCTCTCGCAGATTCAGTAGAACATTCTTGTCTTCATCCATACCTATATAAGCATTTTTGGTTTTATAACCGGTGGACAAAGCCGTACCCGCGGCTGCGCTGTCCGTAAGCCCGGACTTAGAGTCTGTGATGGCATCCCCATGATAAGGTAGGTCAGAACCATAAAATTCGGTCATGGTTGTGGCAAGACCAAGCTCTATGTGGTTGAACCCCATTCCGTCACCTATCAACAAAATTGCGTTTTTGGGTTTTTCATGGACATAATCGATAACTTCCCCTGTCTTAGCCGGGGAGATGTTTTGGTCTTCTGCGCCTGATACCTCCAGACAATAGCTCATGAATTCGGCAACAGCAGCCCCGATTATATATTTGTGACCGACCAAGATAACCTTAGAATTGTTTTTATACATCAAATATTGGTCAAAAGTAAGGGTTTTATCGATCTTTGACTCGGCTCTGTTGGTTACGCCTATTAAAATTTCGTTTTCCTTATTTTCGGCCGAATCATCGACCACAGTTAATTCGTATCCTGTATCCGACTGTATCATTCTTGCCAAGAAAGTTGCAGCGTACTCATCATATACCGGACCGTCTTTGGGATAAACAATTTGATAGTCTTTGATATCTACATCATCAATTTTTAGATATCCGAGGGGATAGTCAAAGCTAAAGAGATAGTGAAGGTCTTCAAATATGAAGACAGTTTTCTTCTCTTCGTCGATATAGTTGTCGACAAAATATTGCGCGCCTTGGGCAGTAGCCTCATCGCTTCCGCCAATAATAATAATGCGTTCGTTTTTGTAAGTAATTACAAAATCCTTTTCTCTAAGGTTTTCGAACGCTTCTTTAGATTCGTTCCTGTTTGTGGTTCCTATGAGAATTTCTTTGGCCGTTTCCGGAAGATCCTCTCCTTTTCTTATCCAGTCGTCATCCCTCGTTATGGGAATATCAGTTTTTTCGAGAATGGTTCTTCTCAGATTTAATGCCGCTTCTTGCAGTGTTTTGGAGGAAGATACCGGGCTGATTAATATATACTCGGTAGCGCCATTTTCTGCAATAACAATCGGGTCCGGCGTTTTGTCACAGGAAATTGCCAACGGGACCAAAAGCGATAGGACCAACATAATTAAAAACAGTTTTTTGATGTTTTTCATTCGAGCCTCCTATAAATTAAAAATAAGCCACAATGCCAGTAAAATTATCACTATTAAGGTATCATACTTCCCCTTGCCTGTCAACAAGTGCGCCTCCTTAGAACTATTGACTAAGACACCAAAATAGTATAAACTAAAAAAAACCAAAAGGCAGAGGTGAAGCATTTGAATTTGTTTTTTTCAAACGAGCAGGACGACATAAATGCTGCTCAAAGTAGCCTGTATTATTATAAGAGGGTCGCTTTATACTCCCTGGTCATTTCCATAGCCATTACCCTTCCTTTTGTGCTGGTCGAGTTAATTAAGACCGGCAGACCGATATTTTTGTATTATGGGGATTACAACGCCCAACAGATATGCTTTTATGAGCATGCGGTGGATATGGTCAGGGGCGGCAATATCGGATGGGATTGGTTAACCGACTTAGGGTCAAACTTCATGGGCAGTTACTCCTATTATATGTTGGGTTCTCCCTTCTTTTGGTTAATGTGTCTTTTCCCCTCGAGCTGGGCACCTTATCTTATGGCTCCGATATATATACTCAAGTATATTACCGCGGCAGTTATCGCCTACGCTTTTATCAAGCGCTTTGTAAAGCGCCAGAATTATGCGGTAATCGGGGCGCTCTTGTATGCTTTTTGCGGTTTTCAGATATACAACACTTTTTTCAACCAATTCCACGAAGTGGTAGCTTTGTTCCCGCTTTTATTATTGGGGATGGAAGAGTTAATACAAAACAATCGACGAGGTTTGTTTGCCATAGCGGTAGCACTAAACGCCATGGCAAACTATTTTATGTTTGCGGGTCAGGTGGTCTTTTGTATAATTTATTTTCTATTCCGCTTACCCAATAAATCTTTTAGGATAACCTTAGGTAAATTTTTGTCCTTGGCGTTCGAGGCGGTTATCGGAGTGATGATAGCTTCGGTGATAGTTTTACCTGGCGCCTTGGCGTTAATGGGCAACCCTCGCCTTGACCGGGCGTACTCCGGATGGGATATGCTATATTATCGCAAGGGCGACTCCTGGTATTGGCAGCGCTACGGACATATCTTTTCCAGCTTCTTTTTCCCGCCGGACATACCCTCCAGAGTAAACTTCTTTTATGGTCATACCGAGCGCTGGGCGTCTATTTCCGCTTATATACCCATGTTTGGGATGAGCGGGGTATTTGCCCTTTTTGTCTCAAAAAAGCGGACCTGGCTCAAATACCTAATAATGTTCTTGATAGCTTGTTTGTTTATACCCATACTCAACAGCTCCTTCTTCTTGTTCAATTCCAGCTATTATGCCCGTTGGATGTATATGTTGGTATTGATGATGATTATAGGCACGGTTATAATGCTGGAAGGGCGAAACGAAGAAAAAGCTGCAAGAAAGTGGAAGGGGAGCATCCTCACCTATCTTGGGTTTATAACCGCTATATTTGTACCCCTGGGCTTCATTTGGTATGACGACCCGGATACAGAAGAGATTTTATACAAGTTAGGCAGACCTCCGTATATGGATCGGTTCTGGATTTATACGGGAATCGCTTTATTGACGGTGGCAATACTTTGGTATTTGTTTACCAAGGTTCGGGAGAAAGAAAATTTCGAGTCCAAGACCTTAGTTTTAATCTCGGCTATTACTATATTATATAGTGCAGTTCATATCACAAACGGCAAGCAACACTCCTGGAGCAGCGATTTTATGATAAATCAAGCTATAACAGGGGAGGTAGAGCTGGACATGAGCGAATTTGCCAGGATGGACCTATACAGAGGCCCCTCCACCTCGGTTTTGGACAACCTTGGGTTGTATTGGGGGTATCCTTCTATCTCTTGTTTCCATACCGTGGTCCCGCCTTCCATAATGGAGTTTTATCCTATTGTAGGTGTTTCCCGCTCTGTCGGCTCTCGGGCAGAAACCAAGTACTACGGACTAAGACCCTTTTTATCCGTGAAATACTCATTTATCAATCAAGACAGAACCCATACAGGGCAGGGTTTTTACAAGATAGACACCCAAAACCGATTCGACATCTACCAAAACGAAGATTTTATACCCATGGGGTTCACTTATACCGAGTTTATGACCGAGACCGAGTTCGAGAGTATAACAAAGTCCCAGCGCCATATATTACTTTGTACCTATCTGGTGGTGCCGGATGACTTGGCGAATTACTACAGCCAATTTATGAGAGAAGTAAAGAATAAGGACGATAATTTCAAAGCTGCCAACCTGAGTACTTACACCGATTCTGTTGCTCAGCGCAGGCAAACCGCCGCGGATAGCTTTACATATGACAGTTATGGGTTTACCTCGGTTATTACCTTAGAGAGCCCGGGCATAGTGTTTTTCAGTGTTCCCAACGAGTCGGGATGGAGCGCTAAGGTTAATGGTTCAGAGACCGAAATATTAAGAGCCACATACGGGTTTATGGCGGTCGAGTGCAAAGCAGGGGAGAACACCATAGAGTTTTCCTATGAGACCCCGGGGCTCAAGTATGGGTTAATAGCGGCGCTTGCAGCCATATTGTTGCTGTTGATTTACCTTTTTATCTGCAACAAAAAAGGCATAAAAGCCGACTACAAGTTTTTCCGTCAGGACTATTACGAAGAGGACAAGCCCGTAACCACTCCCGTTATTGACGAGCTGTCAGAGCAAGAAGAGACTGACTCGTCAGACACCGAAGACACTCCGGCAGTTCGGGAGGCGCAACCTCTCCTCGACATATCAGAGTCGAATATTGACTCCGGCGAGGAATGAGGCTTCAAACAATCAAACATAATATATAGTCTTATCATCACGAATGTCGAAAACTATGGCTACATCAATTTTTACTATTGACAAAGCCAAAAATCTTTGGTATTATACTCAAGCACAAAGAAGAAGAACTGGGTTCTCACCTGCCGACTTAGGGTCGGGCATGGTTAATACGTATAGTTTTACTACGCGTTAATTGCGTTTATTGACCTTGCGTGATTCTTCTTTTGGAGCATTACGCAAGTTTTTTATTATATTTAATTTT
>CAZFVM010000022.1:0-15202 GCA_964522305.1 uncultured Oscillospiraceae bacterium | reverse complement strand
GCGACCTCTAGAACCCCATTCTAGCGCGCTACCAAACTGCGCCACACCCAGACATTTGACAAGAGATATATTATCATTAATCCTTGGGTTTGTCAAGCCAATTTGGCTATTTATATAAGTTGTAATAAAAAGTAAATTCTCAAAGTAAATGCAACAATGAGATTTGAAGCAGTGTTTAACAAAACAATATAATGTGTTTAAAAAAATCATCTTTAGGGGTATAGACTTGAAAACAATAATCATAAACGAAAATGACAGCGACCAAAGACTGGATAAATTCTTGACCAAAAAATTCAAAAGTATGCCTACTTCCCTGCTTTATAAATATCTCAGGACAAAGCGTATTAAAGTAAACGAAAAAAAAGAAAAAGGAAGCTATATACTACAAAAAGGTGATTTGTTGACTATGTTTATCAGCGAGGAGTTCTTCGGAAAAGTCGACAATCAAAGTTATTTAAAAACTCTTAAGCCCAAAATAGATGTTGTCTTTGAAGATGAGAATGTTTTGGTTATAGACAAGCCTGCCGGGTTGATTGTACACTCTGATATTAATGAAGAATACAATACTTTGATAAACCATATTACAGCCTATCTTTATAACAAAGGAGATTATGACCCGGAGAGAGAAAATAGCTTTGCTCCTGCTTTGTGCAACAGAATTGATAGAAACACCCGAGGGTTAGTGATTGCTGCGAAAAACTCGACTGCCTTAAAAAGTTTGAATGAGATTTTTAGAAAAAGAGAATTGTCGAGATATTATATAGCTGCTGTACACGGCACGTTGCCAAAGACCGACGGGAGAATTGATAACTACTTAGTAAAGGATAAAGACAAAAACAAAGTCTATGTAAAGAGTAGCCGGGAAGACTCATTACATAGACGGTCTATCACTAATTATCGTGTAATCGGATACAACAAAAAGCAAAACTTATCTTTATTGTCGCTGGAGTTAGTAACCGGCAGGACACACCAAATCCGGGTACATATGGCTCATATCGGGAATCCACTCTTAGGAGATGCGAAATATTCGATGAGTAAAAAGGATAAGGAGCTCGGGTTTTCCCATCAAGCTTTGTGTGCTTACTCCATAAGGTTTGAGTTGAAAGATAAAGATGGACCCCTGTACTATTTAAATGGGCTGGAGTTTAAAGCAAGAGAACCGGACTTTGTCAAGCGTCTCTTTGATCAAGAATTATCTCGTTTTTAGTCAAATCCTCATAGGTTTCTCGCCTGACTACAACCTCATCAACTCCCCCTCGAAGATTAACAATAGGTGGCTTTGGTAGTCTGTTGTAGTTAGACGCCATAGTGAAGTTATATGCTCCGGTTACCAGTACAGCCAAAACATCCCCTCTTTTGCAACTTTGAATAGTCACATCCTCTTGCAAAATATCCCCGCTCTCGCAAGCTCTGCCCACTATAGTGGAGACAGTATCTTTTGGCTCACCTACTTTGTTTGCGACCAGAATAGTATAGGGAGCTTTGTAAAGCGCATACCGAATATTGTCGGTCATTCCACCGTCGACTGAAATATAGTTTTTGTGTCCTTTTATATTCTTAAAAGAGCCGACAGTGTACAAAGTAATACCGGCATCCGCTACAATGCTTCTTCCCATCTCAAAATAATACTTTAATTTTAAAGGCTCGTTTTGTTTATAAAACGAGTCTATTTCGTTTTTTAAAGCGGCAAAAAAGTCGTTATAGTCTATAAGGTTCTGCTCTTTTGTATATTTGGCACCCACTCCCCCACCGAGATTAAGAATACTTATATCGGCTTTTGTTTTGGCTATAAAGCTGCTTACGAAATTAAGCATAATTCGCGTGGTATGAACAAAAGGTTCTGTCTGGAGTATTTGAGAGCCGATATGGCAATGGAACCCAACGAGGTTAACATTAGGAAGGGTTAAAGCATATTCCCCTGCTGTCTCTGCCTGACCTGTCTTAATAGAAAACCCAAACTTTGAGTCTACAGAGCCTGTGGCTACAGATTTGTGGGTATTGGAATCTACGCCCGGACTCAAACGCAACAATACGTTTTGAACAATTCCAAGTGTACCGGCAACCCTCGAAATTACATCCAACTCCTCTAAATTATCCGCTACGATATATCCTACTTTACTTTTTAGAGCATATATTATTTCGGCTTCGGTCTTGTTGTTACCGTGAAAAAACACTTCGGAAGTATCAAACCCGGACCGCAATGCCGTATATAGTTCACCGCCGGAAACTATATCTATACCCAAACCTTCTTCTTTTAGGATTCTATAAAGATCGCTGTAACAAAGGGCCTTGCTGGCATAAAGCGGAGTTGCTGTATTGCCAAAGTGAGCTTGCAGAGCATCCTTGTACCTACGGCAGTTTTCTCTTATTCTATCTTCATGAATAAGATAAAGAGGGGTCCCGTATTTTTTCGCCATCTCAACGGTATCCACACCGCCGAAATAAAGATGTCCGTTTTCACCGATTTTTAGATTGTTGTGCAACATTATGATTCACCCATAAAAGCCGTATTATTGATTTTGTCCCAAAGTTGGTCGCGCCCGATATTTTTGACTGAGGAATACAAAGCTATTTCGGTGCCCGGAGGCAAAGAAGGTGTCTGCATAAGTCGTTGAACCCCGGCGGTCAAGTTGGTCTTGTTAAGTCTGTCACACTTTGTAGCCACTATGATAAAGGGTACTTTGTAATAATTGAGATAAGAAACCATCTGCTCGTCTGACTCGGTCAATCCTACCTTTATATCCACTAATTGCAACACCAGCTTTAGAGCGTCATTTTGTTCGAAATAACTTTCTGTCAATCTTGACCATTTCGCCGCATCGGCTTTTGAACGCTTTGCGTAGCCGTATCCGGGTAAGTCAACCAAAAACAACTTTTGGTCAATATTATAATAGTTGACCGTAATTGTTTTTCCCGGTTGGGAGCTTACTCGAGCCAGACTTTTTCTACCTAATAAAGAGTTTACAAGAGAACTTTTGCCAACATTACTTCTTCCCGCCATCGCGACTTGAGGATACCCCTGTTTTACCAGTTGTGAAGACAACCCGGCTGTAATAGATAACTCGGTATTGTGTAGATTAAGTCCGTCAAAAATCATTTGCATAATTATTTCACTGCCTTTACAATAGCTATTTCCAAAGCTTCGGAAATATGCTTGATAGGTCGAAAAGTCAAAGTGTTCTTGATTTCTTCTTCGAATTCGTCAATATCGTTTAGATTATCATGGGGAATAATAACAGTTTTAACCCCGCTTTTGTAGGCTGCCATGCTTTTTTCTTTGAGCCCGCCTATTGCCAGTACTCGACCTGTCAATGTTATCTCACCGGTCATGGCGATATCTTTCTTTACCGGTTGTCCTGTAAGCTCTGATACAATGGCGGTGGCTATGGTAATACCGGCTGAAGGGCCGTCTTTTGGTATTGCCCCTTCGGGTACATGTATATGTAAGTCTTTGGTCGAGTGAAAATCATCAGATACATCAAACTCGTCAGAATGCTTTCTGATGTAACTAATAGCAGCCTTTGCACTTTCCTTCATAACATCGCCTAAGTGACCTGTTAGCTCGAGTTTGCCGCTCCCCTTCATGGATAACGCTTCGATGCGCAACATCTCGCCACCATGAGAGGTCCAAGCCAACCCGTTGACAATACCAACTTCATCATCTTCGTATACAGTATCCGGTATGAACTTTATCGGGCCGAGTAGAGTCCTTACCTGCTCTTTGTCTACGGTTATACTCTTAGTTTGTCCGGAAACTATCAGTTTGGCAGTCTTACGACAAATGGTCGCAATCTCTCGTTCTAATCCTCTGACACCGTTTTCTTTGGTGTAGTTAGCTATAATTTCGGCAATAGCTTCATTCTCGAACTTTAGGTTGCGTCTTGTAAGTCCGTGTTTTTTAATCTGTTTTGGAATAAGGTGGTTAATGGCAATGGACAGTTTTTCGGTATCTGAGTAACTCCCCATATATATTATTTCCATACGGTCCAGTAAAGGTGCAGGTATAGTTTCTGTAGTGTTTGCAGTACCTATAAACAAACACTCTGACAAGTCCACGGGAATCTCGATGAAGTTATCCCTAAAGGCGTGGTTTTGTTCTGTATCTAACACCTCGAGTAATGCGCTCGTAGGATCACCCTGGGCATTGCTGGTTAGCTTATCTAACTCATCAAAAAGAATGACAGGATTGGATGTTCCGGCAAGCTTCAACGCGTTGATAATCCTTCCGGGCATAGACCCAATATAAGTGCGCCTGTGTCCACGTATTTCAGCTTCGTCCCGTATTCCGCCAAGGGAAATTCTTACATACTTCTTGTTTAGAGCTCTGGCTATCGATTTGCCTATAGATGTCTTTCCTACTCCCGGAGGACCGACAAAACACAAAATTTGACCGCTTAAATCCGGTTTTAGCTGTTTTACCGACATAAACTCCAAAACCCGTTCTTTTACCTTTGCCAAGCCGTCGTGGTCGTCATTTAGTATTTTCTCTGCCAAAACTATATTGCTTCTGTCCTTGGATTTTTTATCCCAGGGAAGTTCCAAACAGGTTTCGATATAGTTGCGGATTACGGTTGCTTCCGGAGTGCCAAAGGGCATTTTGTTTAGCTTGTTTGCCTCTGATTGCAGCTTTTCTTTTACATAAGCGGGGATTTTACTATCCGAAATCCTCTTAGAATATCCCTCGTTATCCTCGTCGCTTTCAAACTCGTCCATACCAAGCTCGCTTTGAATGGTACGCAGTTGCTCGCGCAGATAAATCTCTCTTTGAGTTTTTTGCAATCTATAGCGGACTTTGGACTGTATCGTCCCCTCCAGCTCCATTATCTGAATATCTTTTTCGAATATCTTAACTAACTTCTCGACTCTGATTCGAGGATTTAGCTCTTCTAAAACAGTAAGGCGCTCTTCGAAGTTAATCATAAAAGACGAAGCCAAAAAGTCGGTTAGATATGAAATGTCCTTTATACTTTTAACTTCGGCGATTGCCTCCGGTGAAGGCTTTGTTATAAACTTGATATATTCAAAAAACAAAGCCATAGTTTCGGTTATCAGCTTGTCGTTTGTCTTTGAATCTATCTCGTAAATACTTTCATCCACAATATTAACATCACTTTTTAGCGCTTCGTTCTCGTAGTAGGAGTTATAACGCTCACCGCGGTGAGTTGCCGTAACCATCAATTGATAATTACCGTTAGATAGCCTTAAAACATGGGTTATATTCGCAAGGACACCAACCCTTGCCAAATCTCCGCTTTCGGGATGCACTACAGACATATCCTTCTGGGCTACCAAGAAGACCTGCTCTTGATTTTCCATGGCTTCTCGTAATGCTTTTATTGAGGATTTCCTGCCTACCTCAAAGCTGGTAGGTATGTTTGGAAAAACTACTACTCCCCTTAATGGTATGGTGTAGTAGGTTGTTTGTCTTATTTCCCAATTTTCTTCTATATTAATGTTAGTGTTGTTTTCCATATAGCCTCCTTTGGAATTATCGTCCCAGCATGGCCGCTCCGATTATTCCTGCATCAGTACCGAGGGATGCAATTTTGATTATAGTTTTATTAGGGCTGTTCCTTGAGTATTGCTCTCGGTTGACAATTTCCATTAATGGTTGTAGCAAATACTCTCTTTCGTTACTCACCCCTCCTCCGATGCTCAAAACTTCAGGTTGAAAAATATTGATTATGTTAACCAATCCACAAGCTAAGTAACTGATATATTTATCCACGACTTCCTTGCCTGTTTTGTCTCCGTTCTTCATTGCGGTGAAGGCTGTTTTGCCTCCTACTTTTTCAATATCCCCGCCTACCATTTCCCACATAGCGGAAGATTTGTCTTTTTGCATCATTTCTTTTGTCAGTTCCACCAAGGCAGGGGCTGACGCATAACATTCCCAACAACCTTTACGGCCACAGGTACATACTTTACCGTTGTGAATAATAACTATATGCCCTAACTCTGCACCTGCAAAATTAAAACCTGAATAAATCTTATTATCAATTATTATTCCGCCACCAACCCCGGTACCTAAGGTTATCATGATTGAGTGTTTGCACCCCTTTGCAGCCCCTACGGTCGCTTCCCCTTTTGCTGCGGCATTGGCATCGTTGTCTATATATACCTTCTTTATTCCGGTTAATTCTGACAACTTATCTGCAATAGGATAGTTTAAAAAAGGAAGGGTGGATGCGTAAACAATATGCCCCAATTCGGAGTCAGCGGTACCCGGTGAAGCGATACCTGCATATTCGATATCTGACATGGTTATTCCACACTTCTCCACTACTCTCTTACACAGCTGTGCCATGTCTGTTAATATCCTGTCACCGCCCTCTGTCTTGACGGTAGGACAACTTTCTTTGTATAAAATTTCACTCTCACTATTACATACCCCTGCCTTTATGCTAGTACCGCCTAAATCTATGCCCAGATAATACATATTTAATTCTCCTATTTATCAGAATCTAATTTTTTTGAATTTTCTTCTTGTTTTTGTTGCAAGCGTTCCATCTGCTTATTGTTAAATTCCAAAGCAGTATTGTACCCCATTTTCTTTTGTCTATGGTTCATTGCAGCTATTTCGATAATAACTGCGAGGTTCCTGCCAGGCTTTACCGGAACGGTTATGGAGGGAATTTTTATCCCCAAAATATCGGTGTATTCGGTATCCAACCCAAACCTTTCATACATCTTGCCATGCTCCCAAAGTTCAAAGTTGATAATCAAATCTATCTTTTCGGTTAGCTTTACCGAACCCATTCCAAAAATTCGTCTTACATCAACAATTCCTATGCCTCTAAGCTCAATGTAATGTCGAATAATCTCGGGTGCAGAACCTACCAAAGTCTTGGCAGAAACCTTCTTTATCTCAACTGCATCATCTGCAATAAGACGATGCCCTCTTTTGACCAGTTCTATGGCTGTCTCGCTTTTGCCTATGCCGCTATCTCCCAGCATTAATATGCCCTCTCCGTATACTTCGACCAAAACGCCGTGAGTGGTAATCCTATCGGCAAGATAGACATTCAAAGCTGCAGTAAGAGACGCCATAATTTCAGAGGTTTCTTGTCCGGTCCTATATACCGGGGTTTTGTACTCTTGAGCGAGGGTTATAATCTCAGGATAAACTTCTAAGGAATTAGTTATTATAAGCGCAATTATCTTGTGCTTGAAAAAACGCTCTAAAGCTTCGTATCTTTCTTCTGCTGTAAGGGACCTAAGATAAGAGCATTCCATATTACCCATGAGTTGAAGACGCTCGGGCTCAAAGTTTTCGAAAAAGCCGGACAAAGGCAACCCCGGCCTGCTAATATCAGAGCGACATACATAAATAGCGTCTATGTCCTCCGGTAAAGAAACTGCTTCGAACCCAAACTCGTCTGCTATGTCAAGAAGTTTTACTTTGTATTCAGGATTAATCATTTAAACTCTCCTCTACTATGATATTTTTTACTATTGTCTTTTTTGTAATAAATAATCTGCGCAAAAAACAAACAAAGTTATATACTATTATAAAAAGCACTACAATACAAAGGGGTAAAAGGACAGCCAAAACCGAGGACGGCGGATAGTTACCAAAATAATCTGAGTATACAGATACATATGAAGCATAAGCTGTTTCAACAAAAGAAGCGCTTTCTTCAAGGGGCTCTATAGTCTGTTCTATCTCTTGGAATTTATCTATAGAATCAATATTATAATATACCAGAGCCATTAATACTAAAAGAACAAACAGAAAGAAAACTGCTCGCCCACCATATGGTTTTGTCTGTTTCAAAATTATGTCCTTTCTAATTCTCGTTACAGTAAATAAATTGTTAAGCTTCTATATTACACAAGCATTAAAATGAGAATTTAATATCTTATTTTAAAACTAAAAAAATATTCGTTAAAGCTGCTTTTCAATTGCTGATTATACATGGTTTTGACCCTAAAGTCAATGTAAGCAACTACATAATAAGTGTTCAAATTAGCTATTGAAAAAAAACGGCTTTGATGATATAATTTCATAGAGAAATAAAATATGGTCATACTAGTCGGGGAGTTAGCGGTGCCCTGTACCTGCAACCCGCTATAGCAGGGATGAGGGGCCTTATGAGGACCGTACTTGTGTCGCAGCGCTTTTGTAATGCCGTTGAGAAGTGGGTCCTGCGCAATCGGATTTTTGTGAATCATGTCAGGTGGGGAACCAAGCAGCATTAAGCATTATTGACGTTGTGCCGCGGGAGTGCCTACTTTGAGGCAAAGCCGAAGTTGACGGACATAAGTGCTGTTCGAGTCTGGCCGTATGACCATATTTTATTTCTCTCACAAAAAAAGGGAGGTTTAAGGTGGTTTATCAAGCTTTATATCGCAAGTGGCGTTCTAAAACCTTTGATGAAATTATCGGGCAGGATCACATAACCGAAATAATTAAAAAGCAATCCGCCGATAACAAGGTTTCTCATGCCTATTTGTTTTGCGGTTCCAGAGGGACCGGTAAAACTTCAACAGCAAAAATTCTTGCAAAGGCTGTAAACTGCGATAACCCCGTTAACGGCAACCCTTGTAACGAATGTTTTCCCTGTCGCTCTATTGATAACTCGTCTGCAACAGATGTTTTGGAAATAGATGCCGCAAGTAACAACCGTGTGGATGATGTCAGGGAGCTTATAGATGAAGTAGTTTATCCCCCAAGTGTGCTCAAAAAACGAGTCTATATTATTGATGAGGTTCACATGTTATCAAACAGTGCCTTTAACGCGCTTTTGAAAACTTTGGAAGAACCACCTGAATATGTGCTTTTTATACTGGCTACTACCGAGTTAAATCAACTCCCCCTTACTATTATTTCAAGGTGCATGCGTTTTGAGTTCAAGCGCATTATTCCCGAAATGTTAGTTTCACTGTTGGAAAATATAGCCAATAAAGAAGCAATCACAATTGAAAATGATGCCCTGAAGCTTATTGCAAAACTGGCAGACGGCTCTGCAAGAGATGCTCTGAGTCTTCTCGATGCATGTGCCGCCGGTGTCGTGTCCGGCAAGTCATTAACTGTAGAAGATGTGCGTACCCAACTGGGAATTACCAACAGCGATATTATTATTAACATGTTTGACTCCATCGCCAACAAGAACTTGCCAGACGCTTTGGAACACTTAAATGAAGTGCATAAATCTTCTAAGGACTTAAACGTATTTGTTACTGATTTAATCATCTTCGTAAAAGACCTGCTAGTTGCCAAAAGCTGCAGGATTGACAGTAACGAGTGTGTAAAATTATTAAAAGACAACTTTGTTTTTTCTTCATCTGCTACCGCAAAACTAGCAGGTATTGTCGAAAGTTTTACCGTTGAGATGTTATTTTATTTCTCAGGAGTTTTGGAAGACACGGTTAATTTGCTTTCCAGATACTCGGTTAACAAAAAGTCTGTCTTTGAACTGACTATTATCCGGCTCTTTGATGCGTCCTTGTCTATCAAACCGGAGGCGTTGCTTGCGAGAATCAGCAATATCGAAAGAACACTTTCAAACAAAAGTTTTCAAATACCTACAATAACTACTGACGAAGCCTCTCTTAAAAGCACTGCTAAGGTATTAGTAACAGAAACAACATCCAAAAAAACCGAAGTAAAATCAACCAAAAATCAGACACCCAACGACTGTACACCTGTTCCGATTACATTTTTCCCCGAAGTGTTGGAAGAGTTAACAACTTTGCCGGATTTGCAGCCTATTGTGGGTGGCACCAAAATTTATCAAACCGTTGATAGCTTTCTGGTAAGCGGAAACAGTTTTGCTATAGAAATGCTTTCTAAAGACCAAAATAAAGATATTTTACATAAAGCCTTGCAGAGAGTATCGGGAATGAAATACAACCTGCTTTTTGAAGTTAAATCGATAGAAGAATCGAGTCAGGAATCCTTTCTCGACGAAATAAACAGCTGATTTTTTTATGGAAGGAGATTTTAATTGAAAGTTAGATTACCAAAGGGAATGGGCGGTGGTCCCCAGAACATGAACGCTATGCTGCGCCAAGCACAAAAGATGCAGGACGATCTAGCGGAATTGACTGCAAAACTTGAAGAAAAAGAATACGAGGTCTCTGCCGGCGGTGGTGCCGTTACTGTCAAAATTAACGGCAAAACCGAGATTATAGCTATTGAATTAAGCCCCGACATAGTTGACCCTGATGATGTAGAAATCCTACAAGATATAATAATTGCCGGTGTGAACGAAGCTATTAAGCGGGTTAACGAAGACAGAGAACAAGAAACCGCAAAGATTACCGGGCCAATGAACCTACCGGGAATGTTCTGATCATGACTCCCCTTATCGAAAGGCTTGTAAGCCACTTTTCTTCACTACCCGGCATAGGGAGAAAAAGTGCAACTCGGATATCCTATCATATTCTTAATATGGACGACTCTGACGTTAATGCTTTTGCCGAGACTTTGATTAATGCAAAAAAATCAATTATGCTGTGTGACACTTGTCAATATTTTTGTGAAGAAGGAGTTTGCAGTATCTGTAGTAACGGTAACAGAGATCAGAGCGTTATATGCGTTGTTGAGGATTCCAGGGCTTTGGATGCTATAGAAAATTTAAGAGAATACACCGGACTTTATCATGTTTTGCACGGGGTAATCTCCCCTCTTGACGGAATTGGTCCGGATCAGCTAAAGATTAAAGAACTACTTGCCAGAATTAATGACGATATAAAAGAAGTTATTATTGCATCTAATCCCAGTGTAGAAGGAGAAGCAACTGCTTTGTTTATAAGCAAAATACTAAAGCCTCTGGGGATTAAAGTTACCAGAATCGCATATGGCCTACCGGTAGGTGCGACCCTTGAATATGCAGATGGCATGACACTGTTAAAGGCACTGGAAGGCCGCACGGAAGTTTGATTATAAAAGATGTAAAATAATAAAAAGGAGGTTTGTCATGAAATACGAATGCGTATGTGGTTATATCTATGACCCGGCACTCGGTGATCCGGATAACGGGGTTGCTCCCGGTACTCCCTTTGAAGATTTACCGGAAGATTGGGTTTGCCCGGTTTGTGGTTTGGATCAATCAGCTTTTACACCGCTTGACTAACCGAGGATAACAAAAGCACTGTCGTTTTAATGGAAACATTAAAACGACAGTTTTATTTTTGTTACAATATAACTAAACTTTTCTGTTATTCTTGACAAAAACAAAATAAAACCTTATGATAGCAGTAATGATTTAAAGAAAAGAGGGGTTTAATATGTCAAAAATTAGTAGTATCAGAGCAATGGAAATAATAGATTCTCGCGGCAACCCAACTGTTTGGGCTAGCGTCGTTACCGAAAGTGGTGCGACCGGTACCGCCGCTGTTCCTTCCGGTGCTTCGACCGGGGCTTTTGAAGCCTGTGAACTTAGAGATGGCGACAAGTCTCGTTATATGGGCAAAGGTGTTACCAAGGCCGTTGATAATGTAAACGACAAGATAGCGCCGTTACTTAAAGGCAAGGATGTTACCGAACAGGAAAACATAGATGACTTGATGATAAAAGCTGACGGTACCGATAATAAAGGTAACTTGGGTGCTAACGCTTTGTTGGCAGTATCCATGGCTTCAGCCAGAGCTGCATCTATTGTAAAAGGTCTTCCCTTATATGCATATCTCGGAGGTAACAACGCAAATACCTTACCTGTACCGATGATGAATATTCTCAACGGCGGCGCACACGCTTCTAACAACGTTGATATACAAGAATTTATGGTTATGCCTATCAGCGCACCTTCTTTCAAAGAAGGTCTACGCCAAAGCGTTGAGGTTTTCCATTCACTAAAAGACATACTCAATAAGCAGGGTTTGAGTACTGCAGTCGGTGATGAAGGTGGCTTTGCCCCCAATCTTCCCGATGACGAAGATGCATTGAAAGTCTTAATGGAAGCTATAGAAAAAGCAGGTTATGTCCCGGGCAAAGACTTTGTTATTGCTATCGACGCTGCTACTACCGACTGGATTAAAGACGGTGCTTATTATTTACCCAAAAAAGGTGTTACTCTTACAAAGTCTGAAATGCTTGCTTATTGGCAAAATCTTATCTCTAAATATCCTATTGCTTCTCTGGAAGACCCGTTTGGAGAAGAAGATTGGCAGACTTTTGCCGACTTAACAAAGGAAAACGGCAAGAGCTTACAGGTTGTTGGCGACGATCTTTTTGTTACTAACCCCAAGCGTTTGGTTTATGGTATTGAGAAAAATGCAGCAAACTCTATCTTGATAAAGCTTAATCAAATCGGCACCGTAACCGAAACTTTGAAAGCAATCGAGACTGCAAAGAAAGCAGGATATACTAACGTTATCTCCCACAGAAGCGGTGAGACCGAAGATACTTTCATTGCAGATTTGGCTGTTGCCGTAAACGCAGGTCAAATTAAGACCGGAGCGCCTTCCAGAAGCGAGAGAGTTGCAAAATACAACAGACTTCTCATGATAGAGGATCAATTAGGTACTAAGGCTGTTTATCCTAAAAAGAGCATATTTGGCTGGCTATAAGTATATAAGACCAAATAAAAAAGGAATTGCTCTTTAACAATTCCTCAAACTAATATATAAGTCCTGACTTTTTATTGAAAGTCGGGACTTATTTTTGCTACAAATTCAAAAGTACTAAAAAATATTTAGGTTACTTCCCTTACGCTTTTTAAAAAACAAAACATTAAAGGACAGTTAGGTAAAGTCTAAGATTTGAGAAATGATTGTTATTTTTGCGCCAACTGAAACATTAGGTTTATCGATTCAGACACTCGCTCTAACTCAATACCATCTAAATTGCTATGACAAAAAGCAGCTACCAACTCTATATTTGTCTTGTCAGTTATATAAAGCATATTTTTTAGTTCGGATAATTGTGAGCCATATTCTTGGGAAAAAGGAATATAAATATCTTCTATTCTGCGGACAAGATCATCCCTTGCTACTTCAAACGCTTCTTTAGAACCGACAGTTACTGCTGTGCGTTTAAAAATCCCTTCACTTAACAAATTGTAATAATCAGGTGTTAGGAGAGAATTTAAAGTAAAAAAGCTTGTGCCTTGTGTGATTTGACTGGAGAATTCTATTTGAGAAAGCACTGTTTCTTTGGGATACATTTCATATGTTCCCAGCCCCATCACAAGGCGAACCCTACCTTCAGTAGCAAGAACCGCCTGTTTTAAATAACTATCAAAGGTACTCATTGAAGGCGTATAACTCATAGGAATAATAGCGTCTAAATACTCTTTTACTGCCCATTCTTTAGTGTCTTGAAAGAGTTCTGTCCTGCCTTCCTGAATGTCGGCTGCAACGGCTGCAGAAACAAATAAATCGCTTTTGATTTTCTTTAACTCTAAGGTGCAGTCTCTAACAAAGGAAGTAACAGTATCACGTCTAAAATCACTCCATTCATTAAAAAGGTTCTTACCAGAAGTTAAAGTAGCAGGATTAACACTTGTCTTATACTTGTCCTGAAATGCATTGATAGTGTTTGAATTGTATCCAAAATCTCCGGTTTCATAATGAGCTTTTGGATAACGAATGTAGTCATAACTTATTCCGTCAACTTCATAGTTTGAAACAATTTCTTTAAATATAGAAAGCAAATACGACCGCACATCCGAATTAAATGGGTCAAGGGTAGAAAATTCCCCATATTCATTAATACTATATAAGTATCCGGTTTTTGACTGTAATTGCCAATTACTTATTCTTGCAGGATGATTAACCGGAAGATTCCTGTCTCTTTGGCCAACCATAAACACAGAAAGGCCGGCATGAATTTCCAAGCCTTTTTCTTTACCTAATCTGACAAAAGCTTCCAACACATCATAATCTTTGAAAACCGGGTTTATCAAAACATTGTCTAAGTGCGTGCGGAAATTTACGTATCCGTTATCCCAGGTACTGAGAATTATATAGTTTAATCCCGCTCCAAGGGCTGCGTCAATAGTTTCCAAAACTTTTTGGTCATTTGTCTCGGTAGGAATATGCCAAGCTCCTCTATCTTCTATCGCCAGAGAAGGGATTAATAGGTTATATAACTTTTTCACTTCATTTACAACGGTAACTTGATAATCGCTAAGCTGAATCCCACTAGCGGTTTCTGCTTTTGATATTACTTGGTTAATCTCAGAAATTTTGTTTCCAATAGCTTCGTGGTCAATATCCAGCAAATCTTCGCGGGAGGTTTTTGCTTTTTGTTTAAGAAGTGCAAATTTCTGCAGCGTGTTTGCATAATCATCCATAGGACTGTAAATAACAGAAAAAGTCATAGTATCGTTATTAATTACTACTGTCGCCCCCATTATGTAAGCATCAACGAGTTTAAACCTCGGATCTCGGGTCCCGGAAATAACAAATCCATCCTCCGGAATAAAAGCATCCCCATCTCCGTCATCCCCTATTATCTTTCCCTTTGCATCTACAATTATTTCGTATCCCCATTCGTTTGTGCGGGTGCTTTTGCCATGTTCGGAGTTATATATAATAATTTGGTCTGTTTCACGGCGGCTATTGTAGCTGTTAAAAGCAATAGTCTTGGTAATATATTGATTTGAGGCTGTTTTAATCTCTACTTTATCACCTATCTTAAGGGTTCTTAAAATCGCATACTCAGAAGCATTACTTAGTGTACTTATTACATATCCGTCTATGGGAATTTCTGCGTTCCCACTATCTTCCTCTTGGGGCTCTGTTATCTTTGTAACAACTCCGTTGCTTACCACATATTCATATCCCCACTTATTAGTTCCGGTCCTATTATAACCATTCTCGGGCGTGAAGATTACAGTTGTATTCTCATCTCTATAGCTATTTGTGTTGTTTATACCGACTTCTTTATCGCCAATTTTTAAAACGTGAATATAACCTTTTTTAATATCAAGATATATACTTTCAGCAGATTGTCCTTGTTTTATATCTTTTGCTCTTTCAACAGCTTGTTTCCCATAAAAGCAGATTAGATAACCATCGCTTGTAGGAATTGCAACCTGTTCTTTAGGCTCTCCGACATAAGCGACTAAATTATTGACGACAGCTATCTGAACAGCTTCTTTTTCTAATAAGGATATGTAACTGCTTTTGTGTCTAGAATCATAAACATAAATCCCTTCTTTATCTAGAGATGCGTTTGGAGTGTTCGTTATTCTGATTAAATCATTTTCTATTTTTATAGAAGGGTAATATGATATTTTTGAAGCTTGAG
>CAZFVM010000021.1:0-15477 GCA_964522305.1 uncultured Oscillospiraceae bacterium | reverse complement strand
GATGTGGTGATAATGGATTTATGAAGTTTTTGGCACAGTATTTGAGACCTTTTTATAATCGGATGTATACAGGGCTTGCAATAAAGTTCGTAGGAACTATTATGGACCTGTTTTTGCCCTGGATATTGGCTTATATTATTGACAGCGTGGTCCCTACCGGAGATATCAACAAGATTATTCTGTGGGGGATTGCAATGCTGGGTATTGCTGCCCTGGGTTTGGCGCTAAACATAATAGCCAACCGCACGGCAGAGAAAGTGAGCAGAGATACGATCAAAAGCCTTAGAAACGACCTGTTCTCTACGACTTTGCATCTGTCTGAAGCCCGGGTAGATAAATTTGGTGTGCCGTCGCTGGAATCAAGACTTACCACCGACACCTATAATGTCCACAGGATGATAAGTGTTATGCAAAGAATGGGGGTACGAGCTCCTATCCTGCTTTTGGGTGGGGTTTCTGTAACCTTTTTCCTTGAACCCGTGCTAACCCTGACCATGCTTGCGGTTTTGCCTTTTATTGTTCTTATCGTGTGGGGGATATCAAAAAAAAGCATTCCTCTCTTCACTTCCCTTCAAACATCCCTCGACAAGATGGTGCGGGTGGTTAGGGAAAACGCTCAAGGGGTTCGAATCATAAAAGCGCTCTCAAAAACCGGTCATGAGAAAAATAAATTTGGTGTAGTAAATAGTGAAGTCGTGGCGCGAGAGAAGAAGGCTTCTTTGACTATGGCTGCTTCTAACCCTTTGATAAACGCACTGCTGCATATTGGGCTGACCGGAGTGATTGTTTTGGGTGCTTACCGAGTTAATACCGGTGTTAGTGAAGCCGGGAAAATTATAGCTTTTATGACCTATTTTACCCTTATATCTAATGCGATGCTTACTATTACACGACTGTTTGTTATGTATAGCAGGGGATCGGCATCGGCGACACGCATTAGGGACGTCCTTGCCGTTGGGGACTCCAAGGGCGTCAGTTTAGACGCGACTATCGTCGCAGTTGGGAAGACGGCAAAGCCGTCAGTTGAGACGCGGTCGGAGACCGCAGTTGGGACGCAAGCGGAGCTTGCAGTTTCGGAGTCTGACGACGCATTAAATAGTATAGAAAAGAATATTTTGGAGGACGGCGAGGCTGTCAGTAGACGGACAGAACAAGAAGAATGTAAGGAGATTGTTTGTTTTGAGGGGGTTGGGTTTAGTTATCCGAGTAACAACAACTCTGCCGAGATGGTGCGAGGCGGGAAACGACGAGCGAATCTTATTGACATAAACTTTAGGCTAAATAAAGGACAGACCATAGGCATCATAGGTGCTACGGGAAGCGGTAAGAGTACTATTGTCAAACTTCTCTTGCGGTTTTATAACCCGGACACCGGAGTGATACGGATATGCGGTAAAGATATTAACGAATATTCCCCCGAAAAGCTATACGAGAAGTTTGGTGTGGTTTTTCAAAACGATTTTTTATATGCTGATACTATCTCAGAGAACATCCGTTTTGGCAGAGATATAAGCCCGGATAAAATAAAAAGGGCAGCAGAGATTTCCCAAGCAAAAGAATTTGTTGATGCTCTTGATGATGGATATGACCACATGCTCGCCGTTAAAGGCCGTAACCTTAGTGGAGGACAACAGCAACGACTGTTGATTGCACGAGCGGTAGCAAGTGACCCCGAAATCCTCATATTAGACGACTCTTCTTCTGCTCTGGACTATCGCACAGATGCCAACCTGCGGGCAGCGATTTCTAATAAACTTAAAGATACCACTACTGTGGTGGTAGCCCAGAGGATTTCTTCTATTATGTATGCTGACCTTATAATTGTGCTGGACCACGGTGAGATTGTCTGTAGTGGTACCCATGACGAATTAATAGAAAACTGTGGAATATATAAAGAGATTAGTGACTCGCAGTTGGGAGGTGTGGTAATTGACTAGAGGAGGACCGGGAGGGGGCCGAGGAATGGGCCCCGGTATGCCTCAACAAGGCGGTAAAGCATTTGGCACTTCCCTCGGAGGCGGTAGAATAAAATCAGCAGTATTAAAGCGACTGGCGAAATACTTAATTAAGTTTAAATGGACGGTGTTGCTCGCCTTTGTATTAGTTACAGCTGCCAATCTTCTGGGGTTGGTGGGACCGATGTTGTCCGGAGCAGCTATCAATGCGATTAGTTACGGAAAAGGTAACGTAGACTTTGATGTTGTGTTCTATAATGCAGGGTTGATGGTTGGCTTTTATATTCTATCATCCATACTTGCTTATATTGTCGCTCGGATTATGATTTCGTTGGGGCAAAAGATTGTTTATTCCATGCGCAAAGATTTGTTCGAGCATTTGGTTGGTTTGCCGGTAGGGTATTTTGATCGGAGGCAAACCGGGGATGTTATAAGTAATATTACCTATGATATAGACACTATTAATACCACTCTTTCCCATGACTTATTACAGATCGGGGCTGGAAGTATTACTGTTATTGGGTCTTTTGTATTAATGATGTACCTATCCCCTGTTTTGATGAGCGTTTTTGTTCTGACCCTGCCCATCACTTATTTCTTCTCAAAATATCGTGTTAAGAAAGTTCGGCCGCTGTTTCGTGCCAGGGCAGGAAAACTGGGGGCACTCAACGGGTTTGCCGAAGAGATGCTCTCGGGGCACAAAACTATAAAAGCATATAACCGAGAAGAAGTAATAATCGATAGGTTTGCCACCCAAAACGAAGACACTGCAGAATCTTACTACCTGGCGGACTATCATGGGTCTATTATTGGTCCGTCGATGAATTTTATAAACAATCTATCCTTGTCGCTGATTATATTATTGGGCGCCGGACTGTACTTATATGGGAAAATCGAGCTGGGAGATGTAGCTGCGTTTTTGTTATTATCGCGACGGTTCTCGGGTCCTATAAACGAGTTTGCAAATATTCTAAGTGAATTGCAATCGGCATCGGCTGCCGCTGAGCGGGTGTTTAATGTTTTGGATACACCTTTGGAAAAACCGGACACGGTGAACGCCGAAGTGTTGACGGATGTTTTGGGGCAGGTGGATTTTGAGAATGTTAAGTTTGGCTATGTACCGGACAAAACTGTCTTGCATGACTTCTCACTTAATGTAAAGCCGGGCAGCCTTATTGCGATCGTCGGACCCACAGGTGCGGGGAAAACAACGATTATCAATCTTTTGATGCGGTTTTATGACCCGGACAGCGGAGCTATTATGATTGACGGACACAAGATTTGTGATGTTACCCGAGAGAGTCTGCGCAAGTCTTTTACCATGGTCTTGCAGGATACTTGGCTGTTCCACGGAACCATATTTGATAATATTGCTTATGGGATAGAAGACGCGAAATTTGAGGATGTTAAGGCAGCTGCCAAGGGGGCTATGATACACGAATATATTATGCAGATGCCTCGGGGCTATGATACCTTGTTGTCCGACGAAGCAGATAATATTTCAAAAGGCCAAAAACAGTTAATTGCCATCGCTCGCGCCATGCTTCCAAAATCAAATATGCTTATTTTGGACGAGGCAACCTCTAATGTAGACTCGCGAACCGAGATTAGGATACAAAAAGCTATGTACAAGCTTATGGAAAATAAAACCTCTTTTGTCATTGCTCATCGACTGTCAACGATACAAAATGCTGACCTTATTCTTGTCATCAAAGAAGGGAATGTTGTGGAAAGTGGCACGCACGATTCGCTTATGAACGATAAAGGGGAGTATTTTAAGTTGTTTACGTCGCAATTTGAAACGTAAATAACAGTTCGGAAGTGGGCATAGCCCACAGTTTTGAGAGTTGGGACGTGAGCGTGGCTCACAGTTTTGACGCAACCGGAGGTTGCAGTTTTGACGCAGACTGCGTCTGCAGTTGAGACGCGGTCAGAGACCGCAGTTGAGGAGTGGCAAAGCCACAGATTATATTGTATTAAAGACCTAAGGAAAGTTATTAGTTGCGATGTGGGCATAGCCCACAGTTGTGAAGCGACTTGCGTCGCAGTAGTGACGTGGTCTGCGACCGCAGTTTAGGAGTGACAGAGCCACAGATTATATTGTATTAAAGACCTAAGGAAAGTTATTAGTTGCGATGTGGGCATAGCCCACAGTTTTGACGCAGACTATGTCTGCAGTTGAGACGCGGTCGAAGACCGCAGTTGAGGAGTGGCAAAGCCACAGATTATATTGTATAAAGGATAATGGGAAAAAGAGGTTGGATGTTATGCCGGGGAAATGCTTTAAGGATTTAATTGTATGGCAAAAATCGATGGATGTCGTCCAAATGATTTACGGCTCTGTCGAACAGATGCCAAAAGAGGAGATGTTTTCTTTAACAAATCAAATGAAAAGATCTGCTGTGTCTATTCCTTCTAACATTGCAGAAGGACAATCCAGAGGCTCTACAAAAGAATTTATTCAATTTTTATCTATTGCACAGGGTTCAAAAGCTGAACTGGAAACTCAGCTTATTATATGTAAGCGATTAGGATATCTCGATAATGATGATGTGAAAAAAATCTTGAGCGAATTATCTGAAATAGGTAGGATGTTGTCTGCACTTATCAGTCATCTTAAAAAGTAAAGATTTGACATAAAAATAAAGTTTAGACGTGGACAAAGTCCACAGTTTTGACGCTAGCTAAGAAAGAAGATGGGACGTGAGCGAGACTCACAGTTTTGACGCGGTCGAAGACCGCAGTTGAGGAATGGCAAAGCCACAATCCATTGTATAAAAACAATTTGGAAAATAAAAAGGCAATCGGGTTTCGCCGGTTGCCTTGTTTTTGTGTAATAATGTTCAATATATGATATGGGACCTAATCTAAGGGTTCGTTTTCCCAATTGTGCCAAATGTTTGTTACATCGTCATTGTCTTCCAGCATCTCGAGCATTTTTTGTAAGCGTTCGATTTGTTCTTGGTCTGTAAGGGCTGTATAAGTCGATGGAATCTTGTCCGGCTCTGAGGATACTATCTTGTATCCTTTTTCCTCCAAGGATTTGTGGATTTGTTCTAAATCTTGAAGCTCTGTGTGGATCTCGATTATACCGTCCTCAATTTCATAATGCTCAACTCCGCTCTCTAAAGCATCCTCAAGGAATGTGTCTTCGTCTACCTCCGGAGCTTCGACAACTATTACTCCTTTGTCGGAAAACATAAAGGATACACATCCGGTGGTACCTAAGTTACCGCCATATTTGTCAAAATAATGACGAACATCCCCTGCGGTACGATTGCGGTTGTCAGTGGCTGCTTCGACTATAACCGCCACGCCTCCGATACCATAACCCTCGTAAATTACCACCTCATACTGTTCTCCGTCCCCGCCCTCTGCCTTCTTGATTATCCGTTCGATATTGTCGTTGGGAACATTAAGAGATTTTGCCTTTGTTATCAGGTCTCGAAGCTTAGCGTTGGAGTTGGGGTCTGCCCCGCCGTCACGAATAGCTATAGATATTTCCTTGCCTATCTTAGAGAAAATCTTTGCCCGCTGGGCATCCGTCTTCCCTTTTTTGTGCATAATATTTTTCCATTTTGAATGGCCTGCCATATAAACACACCTCTCTTTATATTTCTTCGGTACGCTCCATACCAATCAGATCCAGTGCGTTACCGAGGATTTGCCAAAAGGCTTTTGTCAATGTAAGTCTAAATGCACGGGTTGCCCCTTCGGATTTGAGGATAGGACAATTGTGATAAAACTGGTTGTAGGAAGTGCAGATTGATAGCATGTATCTAGAGATAACGCTGGGTTCGTACTCCTCCATAGCCCGCAGGACTGTCTCGGGGAACTCGATGAGACGCTTTAGAAGGTCGCTCTCTTCGTTGTTTGGCTCGATGGCAGAATCCCATTCGGTAGGTTGACTTCCTGCTTTGCGAAGGACACTGGCGCTCCTGGCATAGGTGTACTGAACATAAGGTCCGGTGTTGCCCTCAAAGGATAAAGCTTTGTCCCAATCAAAATCGGTGTCCTTAATACGGCTGTTAGCCAAAGCGTTAAAGACAACTGCTCCTACTCCAACTGCTTTTGCCACAGATTTCTTGTCCTTTAGGTCGGAGTTCTTTTCGGTAATTATTGTTTCGCTCTTTGCGATTGCTTGGGTGAGGAGGTCTTCTAACAATACCACGTTTCCGGTACGGGACGCCAACTTTTCTCCTCCGATACTCATCGTACCGTAGGGTACATGCACAAGCCCCTGTGCCCAATCGTAACCCATGAGCTCGATTACCTTAAACCACTGAGCAAAGTGCAGGCTCTGCCCCGCGCTGGTTACATATAAACACTTTTCGAAATCATATTCCTTTTTGCGCCAAAAAGCTGCAGCTATGTCCCTGGTAGGATACAATGTAGAACCGTCGGACTTGAGAATAAGCACATTAGGCAACTTGTGTTCTTGCAAATCTACTATGGTCGCACCTTGGTCCTTTATGAGTAGCCTCTTTTCTCTAAGCTCTTCTACCACTGCCGGCATTTTGTCGCTATAGAAAGCTTCACCGTGGAAAGAGTCAAAGGTTATCCCTAATAAATCATAGGTCTTTTGATATTCTTTGAGGGATATGTCTTTGAAATATTGCCAGATGTCGAGATAATCTTGGTTTCCTGCTTCCAGTTGACTAAATGCCTCGCGAGCTTTATCTGTCAATGTGGGGTCTTTTTGCTCTTCGTCACTAAAGCGCACATAAATGTCAACTAATTCATTTATTCCACCTTCGTCTACCTTTTCTCGGGAAGACCAATTTTCATAGGCAACTATGAGCTTTCCAAACTGAGTGCCCCAATCCCCTAAATGGTTTATCCCTACAGTCTTGTAGCCACAAAAGTTGAATATGTTGCGCAACGAGTTGCCGATAACCGTGGTGCCCAGGTGCCCTAAGTGAAAGCGTTTTGCAATATTTGGAGAGGAAAAGTCTAGGCAAATGGTC
The DNA here is from genome assembly GCA_964522305.1 of uncultured Oscillospiraceae bacterium. GTDB lineage: Bacteria > Bacillota > Clostridia > Oscillospirales > CAG-382 > UBA1049. Next base: position 8,555 of record CAZFVM010000021.1, on the reverse strand, counting down.
TTGCCATTGCCTACGTCCGAGGAGCCATAGTCGGGATTGGCTGCAATCCCTCGCAATAAAGACAGATAGTAGTCCTCGCTAATAAAGAAGTTGAGGTACCCGCCGGCAGCCTCAACTTTTGTGATATGAGGCAGGCTCTCTTTTTGTAGTTTATCCTGTAAATCCGCAGCTATCTTTGGAGGCGGTAGCCGCAAAGCCCTAGATAACTTAAAGCAGGGCAAAGCTAAATCCCCCAGGGATTGGTCTGCGGGTTTTTCGATATATTCGTTTAGCTCCTCAGGGGTTATGTGAAAGTCTGAATCCTTGAGAATTACCGAGATTTTGTCAGCTATTGCAGTGATTATTGGACTGGTTGCCATTTTGATTACACCTGTTTTTTGTTATTTATAATACCTTGGACAAGAAGTCCTTGAGTCTGGGGTTTGTGGGGTTCTTGAAAAAAGATTCCGGTGGGGCGTCTTCTAAAATCTGCCCTTCGTCCATAAACAATATTCTGGTACCAACCTCCCGAGCGAACCCCATCTCGTGGGTTACCACTACCATGGTCATGCCCCCTTCAGCTAACTCTTTCATGACCTCCAATACCTCCCCTACCATCTCGGGGTCCAAGGCGCTGGTGGGCTCGTCAAAGAGCATTACCTTCGGGCTCATCGCCAGGGCGCGGACTATGGCAATACGCTGTTTTTGTCCACCGGAGAGCTGTACCGGATATGCGTCTGCTTTATCAGACAGGCCTACTCGCTTGAGTAATGTCAGAGCCTTTTCTTTGGCTTGGGTGTCGTTCATTATACCCAACTTTGTCGGAGCTAAAGTGATGTTCTGTAATATGGTCTTGTGGGGAAAAAGGTTGAAATGCTGGAACACCATCCCCATCTGACGACGAATGAAGTTAAGGTCTGTCTTCTTATCTGTTACATTAACCCCTTCAAACCAAATCTCCCCTGAAGTGGGTTCTTCCAACATGTTTAGACAACGCAAAAATGTGCTTTTCCCACTACCTGAAGGTCCGATTATAACAACCTTCTCCCCTTTTTGGATAGTTTGGTCTATACCTCTGAGAACCTGCAGGTCGTGCTTAAATTCTTTGTGTAAATCTTTAACGACTATCACTCTTACGCAACCTCCTTTCGAGTATAGACAGGAGTTTTGACAATCCGACTACCAGCGCCAGATATATAACTGCCACCCCCATCAAAGGCCAAAAAGCGTCAAAAGTACGGCTTTGTATAATATAGCCCATACGGGTAAGATCGTCCAAGGCAATATAACCTGCGATGGAGGTTTCTTTCATCAATACTATAAACTCGTTGCCTAAGGTGGGTAGAACATTCTTGAACGCTTGAGGCATAACTATACTTGTCATGGTCTGAGCGTAGGATAATCCGAGGGAACGACCTGCCTCGGTCTGTCCGTTGTCTATGGACATTATTCCGCTACGGAAGATTTCGGCGACATAAGCACCGGAGTTAATACCAAAAGCAATAACCGCAACCAAAACCTTATTTATGTTTACGGCGCCAAATATAACGAAGTTAATAATCAGCAGCTGAACAACCACCGGAGTGCCTCGGATTATAGTGATATATAGATGAGCTATGGCGTTAAAAAACTTCAGTGACCCGGTCTTTTCGTAGATGGAGCGGGTAAGCCCCACAAAAAAACCGATAAAGATACCTACAATTACCGCAAAAAAGGTTATGAGAAGAGTTACCCCCAACCCCTTTATAATAAGCTTATAACCACCGTTGGATATAAAGTTTCGGTCTATTGATGCACTTACATTGCGATAAAGGTTTTTGAAATATTTGGTAAAGGAGCTTGAGGTATCTAGTGCCGCCAAGCGGGATTCCTCTGCTGCTCTGCTATCTGCTTCTTCCACCAAATCGGACTTGCCGATCATTGATTTGCGAGAGCTCTCGTCGGCAGAGCTTACATCGGCAGAACTCTCTGTCTGTGCAAGTACTCCCACCGCCATAAAGGTAGTCAAGATAAGAATACCGATGAGTCCTGCTAATAAGATTAACTTTGAGGTTTTGATTGGGCTCATGTTTGCTCCGTTCAAAAAAGATGGTTTGTCATTAAAAGCTAATAAACCGTTTTTGGTTTTATAATCGAATAACGGCGTGCCGACTTAAAGACAACACGCCGCAATTGATTTGGTTTTATGTAAATTACTCGGAATCGGTGGGAATATATTTCTCGATGATGTCGGCTAAAGTGCCGTTCTCGTCAAGAATAACAAGAGCTTCGTTGATAGCATCTCTTAAAGCGATGTTATCTTTGTTTATCGCTATGGCATAATCCTCGTCGGTATATTCCTCGTCGATAATTTTGATTCCCTCGATCTGCTCTACGAAGACCTTGGCGGGTTCGTTATCTATGATAACTGCATCAACCTTGCCTTGGGTAAGAGCCATAACGGCGTCAACACCGTTGTTGTACTTCTCGACCTTGGCAATAGCCTCGTCATCTTCTGCATAAACGTCGCCGGTGGTGCCTAATTGAACACCAACAGTCGCGCCCTCTAAATCATCAACTTTAGCGATAGCAGAATCCTCGGTAACAATGATTACCTGCTTTGCCTTTGCATAGGTGTGAGAGAAATTAACGCTCTCGAGACGCACCTCGGTAACAGTCATGCCCGCTACTCCTACATCTGCTTTGCCGGTCTGGATGGAACCGAGAATGGAGGAGAACTCCATATTGTCGATAACAAGCTCTACCTCCCAAAGGTCGGCTATTGCTTGCATAATCTCTACGTCGATACCGGCGAAACTACCGTCATCGGCAACAAACTCGTAGGGAGGAAAATTAGCGTTGGTCGCCATAACTATCTTACCTGCTTCTTTGATAGAATCAGGAACTAAAATCTCATCGACATCATCTTCGCTCTCTTCGGGTGTCGAATCGTCAGAAACAACTGCATCGGAGGAAGTGTCTTTTGACTCATCCACCGGATCGGTATCACATGCCGCTAACGCAAAGGGAATGATAAGTAAAGCGACAATTAAAAGTGCAAATAACTTTAAATTTTTCATGTTTTTAAATCTCCTTAATTGTTCGGATTTTTATCCGGTGTAAAAAATTAACGCTTGCTAAACTGAGAAGCTTTTCTTGCGCCCTTGAGTCCGTACTTCTTACGCTCTTTCATACGGGGATCACGAGTGAGAAACCCTGCCTTCTTTAGAGGTGCACGGAACTCATCGTTCGCTTGTAGTAAAGCTCTGGAGACGCCATGGCGTATTGCCCCTGCCTGACCGGACACGCCACCGCCGACTACCGTACATATGATATCGAACTTATCAAGGGTGTCAGTTGCCATAAAAGGCTGGCGTACTATCAGTTTGAGGGTATCAAGACCGAAATAATCATTTATATCGCGCTTGTTAATTGTAATGACTCCGGAGCCCGGGATAAGACGGACGCGGGCAACACTTTTCTTTCTTCTGCCTGTGCCGTAAAAATAGGGTATTGCGGGTTGATATTTCATTCTATGCGTCCTCCTTATTTAACTTCCAGCGGTATTGGCTGTTGTGCCTCTTGCTTGTGACCGGGACCTTTATAGACCTTGAGTCTTGTAAAGCTGGCTCTGCCAATTTTGTTCTTGGGGAGCATCCCTTTAACCGCAAGTTCGATTACTTTCTCGGGCTTTGTTTCCATAAGGGTGCGGTACTTGACCGCCTTAAGACCGCCGACATACCCGCTGTGACGGTAATAATATTTCTGATCCAACTTTTTACCTGTCAGAACAACCTTTGCTGCGTTGACAACAACCACGCCATCGCCGCAGTCAACGTGTGGTGTATATTCGGGACGATGCTTTCCGCTCAAAACCGTTGCCGCAAGCACTGCAACTCTGCCTAAAGTCTTGCCTTCGGCGTCGATGATGTACCAGCTGCGCTTGACATCTTCTTTTTTCACCATGAATGTAGACATTGTGTGATTCCTTTCAAATTCCTTTGTGGGATTAAAATTTTCATGCTTGTTCATTATAGTCATAAAATAACCGTTGTCAATAGCAAATGCAATGTTTTTTTGTTTTTTAATGCTTTTTCTGCTTTTTTTGGTCTTTTCCTCGATTTATTTAACTTTTCGTTTATGGTTTTACCTAAGGGGTTATTGAAAAAGGTAAAATAAAGTATATAATGAAGTTAGAGAGTGAATTAGTGTTTTTTTGAGGATAAATTGGATTATTTTAGAAACATAAAACAGATCCTCGCCTATACACGACGGGCGATTGAGGATTATAATATGATTGATGACGGGGACAAAATCGCCGTCGGATTCTCCGGAGGAAAAGACAGCATTGCGTTGCTGGTGGCGTTAAAGCAGTTGCAACGGTTCTTCCCCAAGCGTTTTGAGATTGTACCTATCTATATAGGTATGGGGTTTGACGGTGAAGAACTCTCTCATCTCAACGAGCTCTGTGATAGCTTGGGGTGCACGCTCTACCACCACCCTACCGATATATATAAAATAGTCTTTGAAGTGCGAAAAGAGTCCCACCCCTGTTCTCTTTGTTCTAATATGAGGCGGGGCGCACTGGTAATAGCTGCACTGGAACAGGGCTGTTCGAAAATTGCTCTCGCCCACCATTTTGATGATGTGGTGGAAACCTTCTATATGAATTTGTTTAACGAAGGGCGGCTGGGTTGTTTTTCTCCGGTTTCGTACTTGGACAGAAAAAAAGTATATGTTATCCGACCCTTTATATATGTACCGGAGCGGGAGATTGTCAACTTCATAAACAGAACGAGGCTAAAACCGGTGAAGAAGCTTTGTCCGATAGATGGCAAGACCTCCCGAGAGCATATAAAAAAGCTGCTAAACGACATGTCTAAAGAGGATAAAGGATTAAAACTCAGACTATTTGGCGCCATGGCAAAGGCAGGTATCGGCGGGTACAAGGTGTTCCCAGCCGGTAAACACTATAACAAGGATAAAAGTGAGGAAAAGACATGAAAGATTATCACGTGCACTATTATATTGACACCTGCTCTAATGAAGCAATGACTTTTGAAAATATTGATAAGAAGTGCAAAGAGTTGGGGATAACCGAGGCTGCAGTGCTAAAACATTATTCCCATTGGTTTCCTAATGAGCAGGACGCTTGGATTTTTTGGAACCAAATAAAAGAAGAAGAATGGAACACTTATTTACGGGAATTTAGCGAATTTAAGCCTAAATATACTTTGTTTCGAAGTGGAGTCGAAACCGAGCTATTAAACCAACGAGGAGATATCAACATACCTGTCTCGGAACAAGAAAAGATAGATATTGTTCAGCTTTCTGTACATTTTATGATGGATATGGATTGCCTGCCGATGGACTTACTGATATATCCCAACTTTAAAATTTGCCCCCGGTTCGATAATCCGGAAGGCAGAGCCTTGCTGGAAAAATGGGAAGAAAAGGTAGAGGCAGCCGGAACAGAAAATATTATTTCGGGACATGTTCAAGGTTATATGAATGCCATAAATCGGTTCTCGAAGGTAAAGTCCCTTGCCCACTTTGACGACGGCATGGCTCCCTTGAGAACCTATCATGTTGATGTCAACAAAGTTAGCCAAGAACGAGTGTTGGAAATTTTTGAGCCCTTGATGAAACTTATGGCCGAAAAAGGTGTTGCCTGGGAGTTGGCCGGACCTACTACAAACTTAGCGATGCTAAAAAGAGCTCATGAATTAGGGGTGTTCTTTACCGCTACCGCTGACGCTCACTTTCTGGAAGGCGGGTGGGGCCCGTTAACCAGACACATAGATGCAAGAAATTTTATCCTGGAAAACTCCCTTAGACTAGGTGAAATTGAGTTTTGATAAAATGTTAATATTACGTTACGAAAGGATAGCTTGATGAAAAAAATTGTTTGCTTTGGTGAAATTATGTTGCGGTTGCAGCCCCCCATGTATCAGAGATTTTTGCAAGCTAAAAGCTTTGATGCAATATATGGCGGAGGCGAAGCTAATGTCGCTATCTCCTTGGCCCAATATGAACAGGATGCGGTGTATGTGACTAAACTGCCGGATAATCCATTGGGAATCGCATGTAGAAACGAAATAAGAAAATGGGGAGTTGATACCTCTAAAATAATCTTTGGCGGAGACCGCCTGGGGATTTACTTCCTGGAAAAAGGCGCTTCCCAAAGACCTTCCAACGTTATTTATGATAGAGCCGGCTCTGCTATCGCCACTGCTACTGTCGAAGACTTTGACTGGGACCAGATCTTTGATGGTGCAGACTGGTTTCACTTTACCGGGATTACCCCTGCCTTGGGAGATAACGTGGCTGAAATATGCAAAGCCGCTTGCAAAGTTGCTAAGAAAAAGGGATTAACAATATCCTGTGACTTAAACTATAGAAAAAAGCTGTGGAGCAAACAAAAAGCCGGAGAAGTTATGGGTGAGCTTTGCAAATATGTGGATGTGCTTATATCCAATGAGGAAGACAGTGCTGATGTCTTTGGCATCCACTCGGAAAAGAGCGATGTGGAAGGCGGAGTCTTGTCCTACGACGGATACAAGGATGTGGCAAAGCAATTGTTTGAGCGGTTTGGTTTTAAATACATTGCCATAACTCTTAGAGAATCTATTTCGGCATCTGTAAATAATTGGTCCGGTATGTTGTTCGACGGTGAACATGCCCATTTTTCTACCAAATACTCTATCAATATCGTAGACAGAGTAGGAGGCGGCGACTCCTTCGGTGCGGGGCTGATATATGCTCTTTTACAAGATAAAAAAGGAAAGGATGCTATAGAATTTGCTGTGGCAGCTTCTTGTCTGAAACACACTGTTGAAGGGGACAGCAATATCGCGTCGGTAAAGGAAGTGGATAGCCTCGTCAAAGGCGGAGGAAGCGGAAGAGTACAACGCTAATAAAAAATCTAAACACAAATAGGAATCCGGGAGCGTTATTGCTCCCGGATGTTTTTGTTTAGTATGTGTTGTCAACCTTTGTTGACATCTATACTGCTGCCGTTGCCTTTATATTCGTTAAGCGGGTAATCTAAAGCAGAGCCCCTGCCGTGGGGCAACTCAAAGGTAATAGTGCCGTCGGCGTCACCTTTGACCATAAAGGGAATTTCTATCACTATAGAATCGTCGTCTTTACTGGGTGAATCATAGGCGGTAAAAAAGGAAATATCATATCTGTTAGTTTCTTCTTCCAAACGGGACATCCCTTCCCAGCGCTCTTGATCCGGACTCACCTTTAAAAACTTGTCCATATTCTCGTTAAGCCCATCGTTTTTTACCACCGGCTCTACTTTGTCGCCATCGTAATACAAAAAGAAGTTGTAAAACACGAACCCGTCGTTTAAAGCTATATCCTTAACCTTGATGATAACGACTACTTCTTCTCCGGGAGTGTAGGTCTCGGCAGAGGACAATTGCAACCTATACGCAGGGTCTGTCAAAGCTGTTCCCATAATATTGTCCGGGTCTATGTCATCCTCGTAATCATTAAATTCATCCTCAACCTCGGATTGATCTTTAGAGTCATCTGTTGTCTGTTGGGATTTTGATTCCGAGGGATCAGTAGTATCGCCACAAGAAACTAAACTAATAGAAACAAGTAATAAAAGAGACAAAAGTAAAATAAAATAACGCTTCATAAAATGAATTCTCCTCATCGTTGAGTAAATTATAAAAACAAGTAATCGATATGACTAAATATCTCTACACCTATATTAGGTATAATTATATCATATGTAATATATAAAGTCTATATAAATAACGGGAGCGCGCTGTTCCCGTTATTTATGTTAAGTTATTTATGCTTATAAAAAAGCATTCTTATCTACTTCTCTTACGAAGCGCAAAGGTTGTTGCCAGTGCCAGTGAGAACAGTGCTACCAATATGATGGCTATCATACCGGTGTCTCCTACTACGGGAAAGTGTGTCACTGCCGGTTTCGCTGCCGGTGTAGTTACTGCTGTCATCCACATAATCCGTGAATATAAATCCACCGATAGTAACTTATTTTTCGCTTTGATTTATGAAATAATATAACTGTTACTTGTCTACTCTTTGATTACCAAATATTTCATATGTACCTAAGAAATGACGTTTTACCAACAGATAATCCTTAGACAGGGGCGCAGAACTACCACTTACCAAGACTGCTCTAAACTGTGCATCTGTAAGCTCTATCGTCTCAAGAAATGCCCTCTTTGCCATTAAGTAATCCTTCGAATCAATAGTACCATCGCCATTGATATCACCCAAAACTACAATAGTCAAGGTTCTACCTCCGGCAGTAACGATAGCTCCGGTTCCATTGCCACTAACAGTAACTTCATCTTTGAACTGTCCTTCTATTCCTTCTATCTGCATATCATCGCCGATATAAAGGAATCTACCGTCTATTATAAAGGGTGAATTATCTTCAAGTTCTAATTGAGCAGTCAAATAAGCTATTCTTTCCTCTAAGGTAGATGCCAAGGCTTGAATGTGGGTATAATATATGTCCCTCTCTTTTAGATAGTTAGATAACGCTTCAACATCTGCCCTAAGAGCCCCTGTCTCTTCCTTGGGGAGAGTGAGCAACAGCTCTT
>CAZFVM010000020.1:0-15998 GCA_964522305.1 uncultured Oscillospiraceae bacterium | reverse complement strand
ATTGTAAAACGCCGGTTTTTATGCTATGATTTTTTGATTGAATTTAAACAAAGTCGGAGAAAACAATGCAAAAAGAATCAAAGTTTGAGGTTAATTTATCGGAAGGGAATGTAGCGAGGCAGTTGATTCGCTTTTCCCTCCCATTTTTGATTTCAAACCTCATCCAGTCCTTGTATTCTGTGGCAGATATGGTAATCGTCGGTAGATACTCGGACATGAACAACATGTCGGGGGTGCACATCGGCAACCAAGCCACCTTCCTTATTACCAACGCAGTAATCGGTCTCTCTGTGGGAGGCACCGTGCTTATCGGGCAATACCTGGGCTCCGGGCGTAAGCAGGAGTTAAAGGAGACAATAAGCACCTTGTTCTCCACCCTATTTGTCTTGGCAGTGGCAATTACCGGGTTGATGTTAGTGCTAAAAGTTCCCTTTCTTCAGTTGATTAGGACCCCGGCTGAGTCTTTTTCTGCCTCTAACGACTACCTGACCATCACTGTTATCGGCACTATCTTTATCTTTGGATACAACGCGCTTGCTGCGGTCATGAGGGGGATGGGGGATAGCAAAAACCCCATGATTTTTGTCGCTATTGCGGCTTTTACCAATATTATATTAGACTTTGTCTTTGTTGCGGGATACGGCATGGGTGCCAAGGGCGCCGCTATAGCCACGGTTATCTCTCAGGCGTTGAGTATGATACTATGTATCATCTATCTTCGATACAACAAGTTTATCTTTGACTTTTCCCTCGCGTCTTTTAAGTTTTATCCCGAACGGTTAAGGCTGTTGTTCAAAGTAGGGATACCCACCCTTCTCAACAATATATCGGTTACTACTTCCTTTTTGTTCCTCACCGCCTTTGCCAACAACATCAGTGTTGTCGCTTCTACTGCGGTGGGGATAGTGGGCAGGTTCAACGCCTTTGCGATTTTGCCTGCGATAGCCATGAGCTCTGCGGTCTCTGCCATGAGCGCCCAGAACTTTGGAGCCGGCAGGGCCGACAGAGCGGTCAAGACCATGAAGATTGGGCTCTTGATATCTGCGTCTATCACCATTTCTATATTTGCCCTTAGTCAACTCTGGCCGGAGGCTATGTTGCGAATATTTAGCGATGACCCGGAGCTAATCCGTGCAGGGGCAACCTATCTCAAGCCTTTTAGCTTTGAGTATATCTTTGTTCCCTTTATCTTTTCGTTAAACGGCTTGTTTATCGGCTCTGGGCATACCATGTTCTCTTTACTGAACGGAATGCTCTCTTCCCTTATTATAAGGGTTCCGGTCTCCTATGTCTTTGGGATAATGATGAATCAAGGGCTTGCGGGTATCGGGTTAGGCGCTCCCTTTGCGTCTGCTATCTCCTTTATTGCCGCCGGGCTGTTTTACTTCTCAGGCAAATGGAAGATGGATGTTATTATCAAGAGAGATGTATAACCCTTGTTACATAAATAAAACAAAAGACACTTTCATATCGAAGGTGTCTTTCTTTTTTTTGGACAGCTTTGTTTCACTCACGGCATTCGAAGGTGTAATTATCAAAAACCAAGTATACAGTCATCAATTGTAAAAAAACAGCGGAGAGCTTTTGTCGGCTCTCCGCGTAAAAAAACATATCTTTATGCCTGTATGAAAACAATCCTTAGAACAGACCCTGTAACCATTCAAGCAAGTTGTACTTGTTAAATACGACAACCGTAACCAAGGACACAACGCTCATCATCTTGATCAGAATATCCAAAGACGGTCCTACCGTATCCTTCAAAGGATCACCTACAGTGTCCCCGACTATGGCTGCGTTGTGAGCATCAGAGCCCTTCTCATGGCCTTCTATGGCACCGGTTTCAATATACTTCTTAGCATTATCCCATGCTCCTCCGGCGTTGCCGGTGAAGATGGCAAGCATAATTGCCGAGAGAGTAGAGCCAAGCAACAGTCCGGCTACAAACTCAGCACCGAACAGGAATCCCGAAACCACAGGTAAAGAAATAGCGATAAGAGAAGGTAATCTCATCTCCTTTAAAGCGCCTTGGGAAGAAATAGCGATACAGGTGTTGTAGTCGGGAAGTACCTCCCCTTCCATCAATCCCTTTATCTCTCTAAACTGACGACGAACCTCATCCACCATCTTACGGGCTGCTTTGGCAACGGCGTCGATGAGCATTCCCGAGAACAAATAGGGCAAAGCTGTTCCTATTAACGCGCCTGCCAAGGTCAAAGGCTTAAGGAGATTTAGACTTATGAAGTCAAGAGCTACGGTGTCCGCTCCAACTTCAATGCTGGCAGGATCGACATAAGCAAACATATAGGAAGTCATCATGGACAATGTAGCCAATGCTGCGGAGCCGATGGCAAACCCTTTACCGATGGCGGCGGTGGTGTTGCCTACGCTATCCAGCTCATCGGTGATAACTCTTACTTCTTTGTCAAGCTTGCTCATCTCTGCGATACCACCTGCGTTGTCTGCAATCGGGCCGTAAGTGTCCACCGAAACGGTAGCAGCTACGAAGGATAGCATCCCGATAGCGGCTGCGGCAACTCCAAACATCCCGGCTACAGCATAGGAAGCATAAATAGCGGTGGCTAACACCACAACCGGAGCCATACAAGAGATCATTCCCAATGATAATCCCTGGGTAATGGTCAATGCCGAGCCTTCTACCGATGCCGAAGCCACATTCTTAGTGGGCTTGTAATCATAGCTGGTGTAATACTCTGCAATCTTACCTATAATAATACCGGACAAAACGCCAAAGGTCGCTCCAAGCCAAGGGGAAATATATCCCAAATGGAGCTCAGCAGTGTTCAATACTTCAACATCAAAACTGCCAAACAAATACTTTGTAAGGGCGAACCCCAACACTATGGTTAGTCCTGCAGAAACCCAAGTTACGGAGTTGAGTTCTCTGTGGGGGTTGTCAGATAGTTTCTTTCTGATAAAGAGGGTGGCGATACCGATTACACAGGCTATAAGCCCTATACCGGCAAACGCAACGGGAAAAATCATCATGGATCTCAAGAGGTCACTGTCTTTAAATACACTCTTGGCAAACAGCTCAATAGCAAGGATAGAACCTGAAAGAATAGCACCTACAAAACTCTCCAACAGATCGCTTCCGAGACCTGCAACGTCACCGACGTTATCGCCTACGTTATCTGCGATAGTAGCAGGGTTACGGGGATCATCCTCGGGGATGTTAAGCTCGGTCTTACCGACTAGGTCTGCTCCCATGTCTGCAGCCTTGGTGTAGATACCGCCGCCGACTCGATTGAACATGGCTATCAAGGAACAACCAAGGGCGTACCCGGACAAAGTCATGGTGAAGGAAATGTCGAGACCGATAAGGCTCTTGGTGGAACCCCACAATCCTTCCGGCACCAAACCTGCGGCAACATCGATCTGCTTGAGACCGAGACCAAAGAACATAAAAACAATAAAAATACCAAGCAAAGCAAAACCGGCAACCGCAAGACCCATTACAGAACCGCCTTTAAAAGCGACCTTTAATGTCTCGGGCAAAGACTTGGTTGTTCTGGCTTTGTTGGTAACACGAACGTTTGCATAGGTGGCGACTTTCATACCAACCCATCCTGCAGTTGCACTCATAATAGCTCCGATTGCAAACGCCGCAGCGGTAGACCAGGAAATCAAAACAGCCAAAATTATTGTGATAATACCAGCTATCATGGCAACTATCTTATACTCATAATTGATGAAGGTGTTTGCACCTTCCCTGATAGCTGCAGCAATTTCCTGCATTTTTTCGGTACCCTCTTCCATCTTACGCACGGAAAAATAGTTGATGGCGGCGTACCCGAGTCCCGCTAAAGCTGCAACGATAACGAGACCCAAAAGCAAAGAGATGTCCATAAACTTTTGGATTCCTTTCTATGATTTGCGAAAAACACTCTCGCATTAATGAAATATTAGGAAATTTTCGGGCTCGAAACAAAGCTATAAATCACGCCTTATCGACGAAAACCCATTTTTTCCACAATACCGATTATATTCTTGCAAATCAACATTGTCAATACAAAAAGCTTTGTTATTTGTAACAATGCTGAGATTTTGTGTAAACAGCCAAACAATCCCGCCGACGGCAGGATTGTTTGGCGAATATAAGAATGGGATTGGGGAAAATGAAAGGAGAAAATCGCGCAAAATACTTTTTTAAAAAAGGAAACTCCACACAAGGAAAAATACAAATTAAGAACTATGGAGATATAAAAGTTAATTATGATATCTCAACTACAAAGATACTGTTATGTCCTTAGGTGTTTGCCAAACCATCTCTTTTCGTAGCCTTGTCGATAATGGCGACAAGGCTACGTCCAATCAATCGACAAGCAATACTAAATACCCAACTCGAACAGCCAATCCCGGCTGGCCTTACTACTTGTTGTATCCGTCTTGTCCCTGTCATCGGGGCAGATACACTTAACAGCCACCTCCCTTACCGAAGGGAAATCCTCCTTACCCGAGGGGGTAAACGAGGACAAGGGTGAGGCTGCAATACAAATAAAGCAAAGCCCCAAAACCAAAACAACAAACCAAAAAATCATATCGCACCTCCGCTAATGTTTTATCTTTCAACCCTATTATAACCTACTGAGTGGGTAATAAAACGGACAGCCAAGAGGTTTTTGACAGTTTTTTGATGTTTTTTACGATTTTTTCCTCGAAATGCTTATTATTGTCAAAACAAAGAAAACAACAGCAGTCAAGCACAAAAATCCGATACTAATATACCATGGGATAGCTTTGCCTGCCCGGGTGAGGGTTATGCCCATTGTGTTCATAAACTCCTCTTTTGCCTCGACAGGAGCGAGGGAGAAGGCATCATCTATGGCATCGGTCATCAATAACTGGCGAAACAACACCGCGCTGTGGGAAGGGGGAAAAATCTTCACCACTGTTTTTACCGCCTCCGGCAAAATCCCGATAGGCATATATATTCCGGTCAAAAACCCAATCAGAGTTCCGATTACCGAGCTTGCCGTGGCGAAGGCGCTCTGGGTGTTTAAAAAAGAAACTACAAAAAACAGCATAACTGTGTTTGCCAGGGCGGAAAGTAATATCAAAGCAAAAACTTTTGCTAAGTCATATAATCCCGGGAGCGGGACTCCTTTGGACACCAAATATACCTGCATTACCGCAAAAGCGACAACACTTATGACCACACCGATAAAGAAGGCACCGATAATATAGCCGCCCGCCAACTTTGTTCTCGATATCGGGGAAGAATAAAAGTCTTTTTGAATTTTCTTGTGTTTATCCTCTACCATTATACCAAAAGCTCCCATAATGGTAGTTAATGGGATGACCGCCATGAGCCCGGACATTATCCACAAATCCATCAGCACACGAGAGTTCTCTACCGGTATCCCCTCTGACCACACATCTCCGAGGAAAAAAACATAAAGCCCGACAATAATAAGTACCGCAAACAAAGAGAAAAACACCGAGGTTTTGTCCCTTACAAAGATTTTGATGTTCCGTCTGACAAAGGCATTCATTGACGAATCTCCTTTCCGGTAATCTCAAGGAAGGCGTCCTCCAAGGTGCCGGTTATCACCTCAAACCCGCTTATATGTTCTCGAAGCTTGTTGGCAATGGGCAGAGCGGACAGGGTGTCCGGGATTCTTACCCTTACAGTCTTGCCGTATATCTCATAGCTGATGTCAGGCAGAGTGTTAAGATAATCGGCTATATCTTTGGCGTTGTTTGCCCAAAGAATAAGATAATCTGTGGAATATTCTTCTTTTAACCTTGTGGGGGTCCCTTTGGCGGCTATTTTCCCTTCATCTATAATTATCACATAATCCGCTTCCGCCGCCTCTTCCATATAATGAGTGGTCATAAAGACAGTCATGCCCGTGTCCGACTGCAATTGTTTGATTGTTTCCCACACGTTGTGTCTGGTCTGGGGGTCAAGTCCGGTGGTCGGTTCGTCAAGAAACAAAATCGCCGGTGTGTTCACCAAAGCTCTGGCTATATCCGCTCTTCTGCGTTGCCCGCCGGATAGCTCGCCGTATCTGCGGTCCAAAAAATCCGAAACTCCGGTTGCCAGAGTTGCTTTTTCTATGGCGTTTTCCAAAGCCTTACCTTTTATTTCATATAAAGCTCCTCTGACCCTGATGTTCTCCCTGACGGTCAAAAAACGGTCTAAAAGACCGTCTTGAAACACCACCCCTATAAGGTTGCGGATATGGTTGTCATCTTTGCCCAAATAATACCCGCCAACCTTTACCTGACCGAAGTCGGGCCTCAAAAAAGTGCAGAGCATATCTATGGTGGTGGACTTCCCCGCTCCGTTTGGACCCAAAAAGGCAAAAAGCTTGCCCGGCTCTACATAAAAGCTGATATCATCAACAGCTTTTATCTCACCATAATATTTCTTAAGAGCATTTACTTCAATTATGTTATCCATTTGTGCCATTACGCTCTTTTAACTGAAAAAGTCGGCCTTAGCCGAACTTCACAGCGGTGCCATAGGCTACTACTTCCGCAGCGCCCTGCATAATAGACGCGGACACATACCTTACCCCGATTATGGCATCGGCACCCAGAGCCATAGCTTCCGCAATCATTCGCTCTGTAGAGATATTGCGTGCCTCGCTCATCATCTCGGTGTAGGCTTTTATTTCTCCGCCCACCAGCGTCTTTAATCCTGCCATAAAATCCTTGCCAAAGTGCTTGGTCTGCACCATTCCGCCTCTGACTATACCCAGCGGTATAAGTTTTTTGCCTTCGATTTGTTCTGCGGTTATAACTAACATAATGTGTCTCCTTTAGATTTGGTTTTATCTTTAATAGTGTTTTGAATTGATATAACCAGGTGTAATTAGTCTTATCGATATTTATGGATGTATATTGTCCTTTTTATAACTCGCCTGCCTGTATTCTCTTTTTTGTATTGGCGGCATCAGCGACATACAGCCTGTGCCAGGTTAAGAAGGTGAGGATGGTCCAAAGGTGGTAATAATAATCTGCCGTACCTGCCCG
Organism: uncultured Oscillospiraceae bacterium; assembly: GCA_964522305.1. Lineage (GTDB taxonomy): Bacteria > Bacillota > Clostridia > Oscillospirales > CAG-382 > UBA1049. The sequence goes on along the minus strand of CAZFVM010000020.1, from coordinate 8,996 downwards.
GTGGTCCTCAAGGAGCTTTAAAGCCCCTGTCGAGTCTATGTATTCACCTGCCGTGTTGTTTTTTATAATATCGGTCGCCCAATCATACAACTCGTCCTTTAACCAAATTCTCAGAGGGACGGGGTACCCCAGCTTGGGCCTCACCGCTGTTTCTTTGTTGAGTAGATCCGAGAAAGTGTCTCTTAATATGTACTTGGTGGTTTTATTGGCTATCTTGTCCTTGTCGGTCAGCCCGCGGGCGACCTCAAAGACTTCTCGGTCAAGATAGGGCATCCTGACCTCGATGGAGTTGGCGACAGAAAGGCGGTCTCCCTTTATAAGGATGTCCGAGGGCAACCAGGTGGAAAAATCCACATGCTGCATGGTCTGGATATAAGAATATTCCCCTGCTGCGGCATAAATATCCTTTGTTCTTTGGGTGAAATGAACCTTGGAATCGTAGGTCTTTAGCACCCCTTTCTTTTGTGCCTCATCAAAGACAAAGGCACTGCCTACATATCGCTCGGACAGAGGTGTTACACCTCGGGTGATAAGCCCTTTGCCCTTGACCCCGTCGGGGAGCAACCCCGCCAAGCCCGAGAGGGCACCCTTTATAAACCCGGGAAGGTTATATATCCTCGAGGAGGTTAACCCTGCCCTGTACTGCTTGTATCCGCCAAACATCTCGTCGCTCCCCTCCCCGGAGAGCACCACCTTCACATGCTTTGCCACTTCTTCGCAGATGAGGTTTATCGCCACCACCGAAGGGTCTGCCATGGGGGAATCCAGATGGTATATAGTCTTTTCGTATGCGTCGACAAACTCCCGTAAAGTGCATTCCCGTACTATATGCTCAATGTTGAGCCCGGACGCAATCTCTCGGGCGTGTTCTAACTCGGAATATCCCTTTACATCAAATCCGACGGTAAATGCCTTAAGCCCCGGTTTTATCCCGGAGGCAATGGCGGTAATAATGGCGCTATCCACCCCGCTGGACAAAAATGTGCCCAAGGGATGACCGGACTCCATATGGGTGGCGATGGAGCTTTCTACCACCTCTCTGAGCTTTGCCTTTCGCTGTGAGTAGGTAGTAGAGGTGTTCTTGGTAAAGACCGGCTTGAAATAATCGACAATATCTTTTTGTCCCTTGGGGGAAAACAATAGATAGGAGCCTTTGGGCACTATCTTTATATCCCCCGTTACAGTGTCGGGCTCGGATACATATTGAAAGGTCATATAATGCTGTAACAAGTCTCGGTTTACATCAAAACCCTTGTAACCAGGGTCAAAAAAGAAGCCTTTCATTTCGCTGCAAAGGACAACTCCGTCCTTTGTCTCTTTGTAATACAAGGGCTTTTGTCCAAACATATCCCTGGCTGCCATCAAGGTGCCGGTCACTTTGTCATATAATATAAAAGAAAACATCCCCCGCAGCCTGCTGACAAACCCGGTGCCATGGGCCTTATATAAGTGTATCGCCAACTCCCCTTGGGACAAGCTGCCAAACACCTGTCCTTTTGCCTCTAATGCTCGCTTTTGCTCATCGGAGTTGTAGAGTCGCCCGTCAAAGGTACAGAGCACATCCCCCACCTCAGAGATAGCGGAATTGTCGGAGTTACCCGGGCTCGATATGGAGTCTTTACCACAAAAAACAGCGATGTTCTCGTCCATATATTCCCCTGTTGACGCTTGTCCCCTGTGTCTTATCGCCATCCCCATATCTGCGACAAACCCGGGGTCTTTGTATATCTCGCTTTTGGATTTAATATTGTAATATGCTGCAAAACCGCTCATGGTAACTCCTTGTTTTGTCTTTTGGCCGGTTGTTTAGTCGGTGGCTTGTTTGACAGCCACCCTGTCAGACATGGTTACTAACTTGTACCCGGTAACTATAGCAAAAACCAACATAATTATCAGATGAGGACCGTATAGATAAAGTCGCAGGTGGGGTAATACCATCAAGAACGCTCTGATCGCCGCTCCGGTTATAAATAGCAAAAATGAAAAGGTGAAATCCGGCGCTTTTTCCAAAGTCAAAAGGTTGTATAACTCAAAAAGCTCTCGGGATATTGCTCGGATATATATAATCAAAGCAAACAAATATCCGACGGCTATTATACCTCCTACCGCCATATCGTCGATTCTAAGCTCTGCAAAGATAATTGCATCGGTGTCGGGCACGAGATACATAAATATTTCGGTTAACACCAGGTATGCAAATACCAACCACGACAACCTCTTTGTTTGTGTAAAGCTGCCTATCCGAGAAAGATACATGACCCCTATGATCACAAAGACAACCGCCAAGGGATCCGGTAATAAGTTTACCGAATCGACGGAGAAATCAAACAAGAACAAGGTAGAGAATATCAACAAATATGTACCGTATCTATAGTTTTTGATTCTCCCCCTCGAAGGGTCGATGATATATCTTTCGTTATATTTTGACTCTAACCCAGCTACAAAATTCGATTGACTCTTTGCGGTCTTTAGCATTTTTACTATGGATATATACCAGAATATTCCCAGCGCCAAAACACTTAACAACAAAATAACCGTGACATAGGGTTTTGTAGACATGAGGTTCTCGTAGTAGTCGTAGTTTGTAAGGTCGCTTTGGATGCTCGGGTCTACCAGAGAATATAGCTCCGGCAAAACCGGTGCCACCATCTTTGCTATAAAAAACACCAAAGTCAAAACTCGGGCGTTGGAAATACTGTCAAAAACATCTATCCCTTCGTTTCGCTCGGCGAGATAAGAAAACCCTTCGAAAAAATCATAATAAAAGAGAACCAACAAGATTATTTCTACGATAGAAAAACTAAATACTGCCAGCAGTTTGTCTGTTCCATATCCCGAATTTAGCACCGCAGGGGTAAGCAAAAGTCTCAAAGCCGAGATAATAGCCAGATAAAATAGCTTGGACCTCGCCGATTCCATCCTTCCGTCCAACAATGCCAATTTGGCTATCCCAAAATACAACAAAGTATAACCGATAACATCGGGTAGAAAATCCACTATGTGGACATGGGGGTTAACTAAAAAGAAAAACCCTGCCAAAGCCAGTATATATGTTTTGTTAAAAAAGCCTTTTTTCAACCCCCGGGTCTCCCTTCTATTCGCTATTCTTTTTTCTCTGCTTTTCCGCTTCTTTTGCAATCAACTCTTTGTCTTTTTCCCATTGACTTGCGGTGGTTATAATCAAAAAGCAGGAATGTAAAAACCAAACATTTAATATAATGATAATATGAAGTGCCAAAAACACCCCCAACACCAGCTCTACCGATGCTATACTTTCGTTGAGGAAGAACAAAAACCCCAAAAACAGCACTGCAATAGTGAGTATCATCCTGTTGTTCGCCTTCTTTAAAAGCCGGTCTGCTTTGTTGTTTAGGGCGATAATCTTAACCCCGGAATAAAAATAAAAGGTCATGGAAATCCAAGCCAAGAGAAATACTGCATAAAAAGTCTGGTATATCATAGTGTCTTGGCCGATACTCAGTATTGACGGGAAGTGGGTAAGCAACAGCAACACAGAATAGGGCAGCATAAAAGTGCCGGATATACAGGCATACAAAAACCTGCGCTCGGTGGCAGCCGCTTTATAAAATCCGTACATAATCAAAGGAACGCCGATTACTCCGCCCCCCAATGTGTATGTAAGCAAAAATCCATATCCTAATGTCGCTATACCAAAACCCATCAAAAATCCACCTTTTTCAGTTGTTTGCCGAGCTCCCCACAGACCCGCAGCACTTCTTATACTTCTTGCCGCTGCCACAGGGGCAAGGGTCGTTGGGACCCGCCTTGGCGGCGCTGCGAACGGGAGTGGGCTTTACCTTTGGACCGTCCGACTTCAAAGAGGCGTTGCCCACCAATACTTGCTCCCGAGCAACGGGTTTCTTTGGCATAACCGAGAGCAAGACCCTCACTGTTTCTGCCCTAATATCCCCTATCATTTCATCGAACATGGCACCGCCCTGAATTTTGTACTCGACTATGGGATTGCGCTGAGCGTAGGCGTTGAGCCCCACACTGCCCACCAAGTCGTCCATGGCGTCTATGTGGTCAACCCACTTCCTGTCAACCGAACGGAGCAATATTGCCCGTTCCACCTCCCGAAATACCTCGGGGGTAAACAGCTGTTCTTGAGCCGTGTATTTTTGTTCTGCTTGTTCTATAAGGTGGTTTAATATATCTTCTTTGTTTAAAGAATGCAGTTCTTTCTTTGTGTATCTGAGGTCTTCACTGTCCAGTACCACTCCCAAAAGCTCGGAGCGGATAGCATCTATATTCCACTCGTCGGGGATATCCCCTTCGGTGAAGGTGGCAACCACCCCTTCTATATACTCATGGACCATCTCTATTATGGTGTCTTTTAGGTCTGTGCCGTCCAAGACCGCTCGTCTTTGCTTGTATATAAGCTCCCTTTGCTTGTTCATCACATCGTCGTACTGCAAAACATTCTTTCTGCGTTCGAAGTTGTTGCCCTCGATACGTTTTTGGGCGCTTTCTATGGAGTTGGACAAAATCCTGGCGTCTATGGGTTGGTCTTCCGGCATCCTCAATGCGTCTACTATCCCCAACATCCTGTCCGAGCCAAACAGCCGCATCAAATCGTCTTCCATGGAGATAAAGAACCGACTCTCCCCCGGGTCTCCCTGCCTGCCGCTTCGACCTCTGAGCTGATTGTCTATCCGTCGGCTCTCATGGCGCTCGGTACCCAAAACAAAGAGACCTCCCGCCTCTATTACCGCCTTTGCGTCTTCTTTTATCTTTTCTTCGTTTTTTTCTACCAGGGACTTATAATGTGCCCTTGCCGCAGATATCTCGGGGTCCTCCGACGCTCCGAAGTTAGTCGCTTCGTATATCATTTCTTCTTCGTAGCCTTCTTTACGCATCTGATCTCGGGCAAGGAATTCGCTGTTCCCTCCCAGCATGATGTCGGTCCCGCGGCCTGCCATGTTGGTGGAGATGGTTATCGCCCCGGGGTGCCCCGCCTGGGCTATTATCTCGGCCTCCTGCTCGTGATACTTCGCGTTGAGCACGTTGTGCTTTATCCCCTCTTTGCTCAAAAGTCGGGACAGCAGCTCGCTCTTTTCCACCGAGACGGTCCCCACCAGCACCGGTTGACCTTTTGCGTGGCATTCTTTTATTTGTTCTATAATAGCCGTGTTCTTCCCTGCCTGGCTGCGATATACAAGGTCGTTGTGGTCGGCACGAATCATAGGCTTGTTGGTGGGAATCTCCACCACATCCAAATAATATATTTCTCTAAACTCCGACTCTTCGGTCAACGCGGTCCCCGTCATCCCCGAAAGCTTCTTAAACATGCGGAAGTAGTTCTGGAAGGTGATGGTGGCTTGGGTCTTGCTCTCCTTCTCTACCTTCACTCCTTCCTTTGCCTCGATGGCTTGATGCAAGCCGTTGGAATACCGACGCCCCGGCATAATCCTGCCGGTAAAAGGGTCTACAATGATGACCTTGCCGTCTTTGACTATATAATCTACATCCCGTTGTTTTGTCCCCCGTGCTCGTAGAGCGTTGTTGAGGTAATGCATAAGCTCTATATTCTCGGCATCCCCTAAGTTATCGATGCCGAAGTGGGTTTCTGCTTTTTTTATCCCGTTGGAGGTCAGGACCGAGCTCCTCGCCTTTTCGTCTACTATATAATCCTCGACGATGTCCTCGTCCGACTTCTTGGTATCAAACTCCTTAATCCTGTAGCAGACGAGTCGTCTGACAAAAGAGTCAGCCTTGCCATAAAGTTCGCTGCTCTTTTCCCCGACATCGGAGATAATCAAAGGTGTGCGCGCCTCATCTATCAATATGCTGTCAACCTCGTCGACTATGGCATATACGTGCCCCCGCTGGACTAAGTTGTTCTTATACACCACCATGTTATCCCGAAGGTAGTCGAACCCAAACTCGTTGTTGGTCCCATAGGTTATGTCGGCAGCATATGCCCGGCGGCGCTGATCCGGGTCCAACCCATGGATAATCAACCCCACCGTCAGCCCCAAATATCTGTATATGTTACCCATAAGCTCGCTGTGGTACTTGGCGAGATAATCGTTGACCGTGACTATATGAACCCCCTGACCGGTCAAAGCGTTGAGGTATGCGGGCAAAGCTGCGGTCAAGGTCTTGCCTTCACCGGTCTTCATCTCTGCTATCCGCCCTTGATGGAGTACTATCCCACCCAACAGCTGTACCCTGTAGGGGCGCTTGCCGGATACTCGGTCCGAGGCTTCTCTGACAACGGCAAATGCCTCGGGCAGTATATCGTCCATGGTCTCTCCCTCAGCCAGCCGCTTGCGGAATATATCGGTCTGAGCCCTGAGGGTAGAGTCGTCCATGGCGGCATATTTGTCCGCCAAGTCTTCTATCTCTTGAACTATTGGGTCTAACTTCTTAATCTGTCGTTGGCTGTAAGTGCCAAATAATTTGTCAAACAAAGACATTCCAAAACTCCTTAACGGGCTTTTTGTGGCCATCGCCATAGATACACAGACCAACCTGCCGTGCCCGATTTGTGATAAGTGTCACTCTTTACATACAAATCAACGATAATATAGTGACGATTATATTGTAGTGCGACACCAAATATATTATGTTATGATACCACATTTTACCCCAAAAATCATCTGTTTTCGGAAAATTAATTGCAAAAAACGAGGATTAATTATATAATAATATTACTTGATTTTCTGTCTGCTTATGGCAGAGTAATCAACCTGCTTTACAAATAAGTAAATTATATAAAAAAGGCGGCAAAACCTTTGAAAGATATAAACATAGTATTGTTAGAACCCGAAATACCCCAAAACACCGGCAACATCGCCCGCACCTGTGCCGCTACCGGGGCGGCACTTCATCTTATCCGTCCCCTTGCCTTTGAGCTTTCGGACAAATACCTAAAGCGGGCGGGGCTGGATTATTGGCAATCCTTAGACCTTAGGGTATATGATGACTTGACGGATTTTTACTCCCAAAACCAAGGCGAGTTTTTTTATCTCACCACCAAGGCGACAAAGTCTTATACCGATGTGGTATATCCCCAAAAGACCTATTTGTTCTTTGGCAAAGAGACAAAGGGGCTGCCGGAGCAACTGTTGATTCAAAACAAACAAAACTGCTTAAAGATTCCCATGCTGGGGGACTCGCGAAGCCTGAACCTATCGAACTCGGCGGCTATAGTCTTGTACGAAGTGTTGAGGCAACGGGGTTTTGAAGGCCTTAACTTCAAAGGCAACTTCCCCCAAGAGCAGCTATAAAACAAGCACATGGAGGTATCAAATGGAAGGAATAACCATCGCCGCAATCTCTACCCCCTATGGTAAAGGCGGGGTCGCCCTTGTTCGGGTTACCGGACCGGATGCTTTGCGGATTGCCTCCCAAGTCTTTGCGCCAAAGAGCAACACCTCGATTCAGGATATCCCCTCAAACAAAGCGGTCTATGGCAATTTCTATGACAACGACGGGGTCTTTGATGACGGAATTGTCACTTTGTTTCGCGCCCCCAACAGCTATACCGGTCAGGACACGGCTGAGCTATCCTGTCACGGCGGGGTCCTGGTGACAAAAAAGCTACTCCAAGCGGTGATTTCTGCGGGAGCGGAGTATGCCGCACCGGGGGAGTTTACAAAGCGTGCCTTTATAAACGGCAAGCTCACCCTCTCCCAAGCCGAAGCGATAGGCGGGATAATTGATGCCAAGACCGAGACCCACTTAGCAGTCTCTATCCTCCAGGTAAAGGGGGCTTTGACGGATAAGATTGTAAAAATCTCGGACTCTTTATCCTACCTCGCCGCCTCGGTCTATGCTTTTATAGACTATCCCGACGAGGACCTAAGAGATGTCTCCACCGAGGAGATGAGGGGGATATTACAAAACATTCTTTCGGATATAGATAAACTTTTGGGCACCCATCGTTATGGTCAAGCCATTAGCGAAGGGATAAACACAGCCATTGTAGGTAAGCCCAACACCGGAAAGAGCTCGGTGCTCAACGCCTTGATAGGATACGACCGTGCGATAGTCACGGATATAGAAGGCACCACCCGAGACATAATAACCGAGCAGGTACGACTGGGGGATTTGTTGCTTAATCTGTCGGACACGGCAGGGATAAGGGAGAGCGACGACCCCATAGAGAGCATCGGCATCACCAAGAGCATACAATCCATAGCCGATGCCGGCTTGGTGCTGGCGGTGTTTGACGGGTCGGCAAAGCTCGACGAGCGGGACCAAGAGATACTAAGCCAAATAACAGAAAGTAACAAGCAAAACCAAACCATCTGTCTTCTCAACAAGAGCGACTTGGGGGTAGTAACCCCGGATTTGCCCTTTGGTAAGATAATAGAATTTTCTGCCACCGAGCTTAAAAGAGGAGAGGGAGAACAGGGAATAAAAGACTTAGAAGCCGCTATTGGCGACATGTATGCAAAAGGTGAAGTCACCTCTTTGGGAGAAGTTATTATAGGGGCACGACAATACGGAGCGCTCTACAAAGCGAGAGTGGCGGTGGAAAGTGCCTTGAACTCCTTGGACAGTTTTTCCCAGGATATTGCAGGGATGGACATAGAACAAGCCCTGGGGTTCTTGGGTGAGCTGGACGGGCGACGGGTGACCGAGCAGGTGGTGGAGGATATTTTCTCTAACTTCTGTGTAGGTAAATAAGCAAAAACAAAAAAGGTAACAACATGACACAAAACAACCGAAATTATTATACTGCAGAACCCTTTGATGTGATAGTGGTGGGAGCAGGCCACGCCGGGATAGAGGCGGCGCTGGCAACCGCACGACTGGGGCTTTCTGCCGCCCTGTTTACCCTGACCCTGGACTTGGTGGGTAACCTGCCCTGTAACCCTTCTATAGGAGGCACGGGCAAGGGGCAACTGGTATATGAAATAGATGCCTTGGGAGGAGAGATGGGCAGGGCGGCAGACGCGGTTATGCTGCAAAGCAGAATGCTAAACCGCAGCAAAGGCCCCGCCGTCCATTCCCTGAGGATG
>CAZFVM010000019.1:0-16228 GCA_964522305.1 uncultured Oscillospiraceae bacterium | reverse complement strand
ATGGCTTTATTGGTGTTAATTACCATTAAGGAAAAAACTGGTTATAAATGTATAAACAACTTAAAAACAACGATTATCACAAAACCTTCTCTTGGCTTGTGTAAATATTTATTCACTAAAACTTTTTTTGCAGCTTCGCGCGCAAACTGATGATGTATCCCTCCTATTTTACTCTAATATATCCCTTGCTTTAGCAATAAATACAGCATTTGCAGCGCTCAGGTTTCTTGACAGACTTTGGTGACTGTGTTATTCTTGTTGAAAGATTTTTATGCACTTCAACGTCTTTTTTATACCCCGCTAAAATATTCTGTTAATGTCTTGAAAAACAAGTATCCATATGCAACACTCTTACGTAGGAGGAACCATAATATTGAATAAAAACAACAAGAAAATAGTCCCCGAGACTATCACGACTCAATCGGAAGAGAGGCTACTCTTTGCCGCTAACAACGATATCGAAAAGGTGCTCGATTATACCGACTCATCTATACAAGGAAAAACTCGGGAACAAATAAAAGAAGCTTTGGACACTTTTGGGGACAACACAATTACATATGACAAAGGCAACACTGTTTTCAAACGCTTGAGAGAAGCTTTTATCAACCCCTTTTCTTTGATTTTGATTTCCCTAGCCATAGTGTCCGCTTTTACAGATATAATATGGGCCGCTTCCGGAGAAAAAGACTATACTACCGTTATTATTATAACTGTTATGGTGGCTATTGCGGGATTCCTCAGGTTCGTTCAGGAAACCCGTAGCGGTAATGCGGCAGAAAAACTGCTGGAAATGATTGAAACCACCGCTAACATCGAAAGGGTCGGGGTAGGTGCCGAGGAAATTCCATTAGATGAGATTGTAGTGGGAGATATAGTGCACCTGTCTGCAGGAGACATGGTCCCTGCCGATATCCGAATTATCCAGGCAAAAGACCTGTTTGTCAGTCAATCCGCTTTGACCGGAGAAAGCGAGTCGGTAGAAAAGACCTCAAAGATATCGGAAAACGACAAACCTGCCTTGGAAAAAACCAACCTTGCATTCATGGGAACCAACGTTTTGACCGGATATGCGAAAGGAGTGGTCATAAATACCGGGGACAGCACAGTCTTTGGATCTATTGCCCAAGACCTAAACAAAGTGCCCACGGTTACCACCTTTGAAAAAGGAGTAAACTCGGTATCTTGGGTATTGATTAGATATATGATGGTTATGGTGCCCATTGTATTGTTTATTAACGGGTACTCTAAAGGCGACTGGCTCGAAGCCTTGCTGTTTGCCATATCGGTGGCGGTGGGGCTAACCCCGGAGATGCTTCCTATGATAGTCACCACAGGATTGGCAAAGGGAGCCATCGCCATGTCAAAGCAAAAGGTCATCATTAAAAATCTAAACTCCATCCAAAACCTGGGAGCCATTGACATACTTTGTACCGACAAAACCGGTACTCTGACCGAGGACAAAGTAAGGCTGCAGTTTCATCTCGATATCGACGGCAACAGCGATACCAGGGTTTTGAGACATGGGTTCTTGAATAGCTATTATCAAACAGGACTAAAAAATCTATTGGATATCGCTATCATAGACAAAGCTATGGAGTTAAAAGACGAGGATACCAACCTTAAAGACAGCATAACCAAATATACAAAGGTGGACGAAGTTCCTTTTGACTTTAACAGAAGAAGAATGAGCGTAGTGGTAGAGGATGCAACCGGAAAGCGTCAGATGATTACCAAAGGCGCCATGGAAGAAATGCTTAGTGTTTCTTCTTATGTGGAATATAAAGGACAAGTAGTAGAGTTGGACGATCAAAAAAAGGAATTGGTCAACGAAAAAGTCACGGAACTTAATTATGCCGGAATGAGGGTACTTGGGGTATCCCAAAAGACCAACCCTTCCCCTGTCGGCGAATTCTCGGTTGCCGATGAAAAAGACATGGTATTGATTGGCTTTCTGGCTTTTTTGGACCCTCCGAAAGAGAGTGCGGAAGCCGCAATCAAGGTTCTCAAAGAAAACGGCGTCGATGTTAAGGTTATAACCGGAGACAACGAAGAGGTTGCCAGAAGCGTATGTAAGCAAGTAGGAATAGAGTTTGAGGACATATATACCGGCGCCGATGTGGATGCATTGAACGATGATGACCTGGGTGCTCTTGCCGTCAAGACCACCGTCTTTGCAAAGATGTCCCCTGCCCAAAAGACGAGGGTCATTAACAGTCTAAAAGCCCGGGGACATTCTGTCGGATATATGGGAGACGGAATAAACGATGCCGGCGCCCTTGAGGCCGCCGACGTGGGAATCTCAGTAGACAATGCGGTAGATATTGCAAAGGAATCTGCTGATGTTATTTTGCTGGAAAAAGATCTGATGGTACTGGAAAACGGGATTATAGAAGGTCGAAAAACCTATGCAAATATAATGAAATATATAAAACTGACCGCCTCTTCCAACTTTGGTAATGTGTTCTCGGTACTTATTGCCAGTGCATTTCTTCCCTTTTTGCCCATGGCGTCTTTGCACCTTATATTACTCAACCTTATATACGATATATCCTGTATCGCCATACCTTGGGACAATGTGGATGCAGAATATCTGTCGAAACCTCGGAATTGGGATGCCGGGTCTGTCTCGAAGTTTATGATATGGATAGGTCCGATTAGCTCGATCTTTGACATAACCACCTTCGCTTTGATGTATTATGTTATAGCCCCGGCTGTTGCAGGCGGCCCTTTTGCCCAACTGGACCCTGCCTCCAAGCTTTTGTTTATCTCTGTATTCCAGGCAGGGTGGTTCGTTGAATCCATGTGGAGTCAAACTCTTGTCATACACATGATAAGAACCCCAAAAATTCCCTTCTTACAAAGCAGAGCCTCTTGGCAACTGACCTTCTTGACCTTTGCCGGAATAGCGCTGCTGACTGTAATACCCTTTACGCCGTTTGGTGCATCCATTGGTCTGGGAAGGTTGCCCGGAGAGTTCTTCCTGTATCTTGCCGGGACCATAGTTTTGTATATGCTGTCGGCGACAATAGTAAAAAATCTGTATATAAAAAAATACGGCGAGCTGTTGTAATATAAGGGTGCCTCAAGAAAACAAGGATGTTGTTCAAACAATATCAACAGGACTAAATGTTGTTAACCATATGTTGAATTAAAAGTTTTGTTGACATATTTATATTAGAGTGCCGGAAAATAATTTTACAAATCTCCCTTGAACTTTTTGTGGAATAATGATATCTTTAGAATGAAAGAGAATTCGGCAACAATCGCCAATAAAAGATAAGGAAAACTATAATGTCAAGGATAACCTCCCGCTTGAAAAAGCTATATCAGATAAGAGAAATAAAGGACATAAAGGACCTGCTCTTGCAGAGCAGTCAGCTTTTTGCCGACAAACACGCCTTTTTGGTCAGAGATTCCGAGGGTAACCTTACGGGAATTACTTACAATCAGTTTCAAAAAGACGTAAACGCCTTGGGGACAGCCCTTATTAGTCTTGGATTAAAGGACAACCGCATAGCAATACTGGGAGAAAACCGCTATGAGTGGTGTGTCTCCTATCTTGCAACCGTAAACGGTACCGGAGTAGTGGTTCCCATTGATAAGGAACTGATGCCCGGGGATGTTGAATTTATATTGGAAAGATCGGAAGTATCCTGTGTTTTCTTTTCCAAGCCTCATTTAGAAAACATGGAAAGGATTTCTAAGATAAATCCCAATATTAAATACTTTGTCTGTATGGATGCTCAAGGAATAAATACTTCTATCGAACCTGACAGGTTTATTCTCTTTGAAGATTTGTTGGAAAAAGGCAGAAATCTGCTGGAAGAAGGGGAAGCCTCCTTTGTTAATGCCCAGATTGACAACTCAGAAATGAATATTTTGTTGTTTACCTCCGGGACCACAAGTTTTTCTAAGGGGGTTATGCTCTCCCACAGGAATATTTGTGCCAACATTTTGTCGGTAAGAAAGACGGTGAATGTAGCTCCGGGGGATGTTACCCTTTCTATCCTTCCTTTGCATCACACCTACGAATGCACCTTGGGGTTCTTGTGTATTATCTATAGCGGTGGGACTATCTCTTTTAGCGAAGGTCTGAGGAGAATCCCCATGAACTTAAAAGAGACAAAGCCTACCATAATGATTACCGTTCCCCTGTTGTTGGAAAATGTATATAGAAAGGTCTGGGACCAAGCGAAGGAAAAGCCCATGCAAACCACCGCTTTGAAGAGCATGCTGTTTATAGGCAATTCTCTCAAAAAGACGGTTAACCTGGACATAAGAAAAAAGATGTTCCAAAAAATATACGACTCTCTTGGGGGTAACCTGAGACTTATAATCGTGGGAGCCGCCGCTATTGACCCCCAGGTATCTAAGTTCTTTAGACATATCGGCATCTCGGTGCTGCAAGGATACGGACTTACCGAGTGCTCCCCCTTGGTCGCCGGAAACAGGGATAACGCCTTCAAAGACAGTTCTGTCGGCGTAGCCATACCCGATGTGGAGATAAAGATTGACCAGCCCAACGAAGAAGGGGTCGGCGAGATTATCACCCGTGGAGAAAACGTTATGTTGGGCTACTTCAAAGACGAAGAAGCTACCGAGGAAAGCCTGCGAGACGGATGGTTTTATACCGGTGACTTAGGACAGTTTGTTAAAGACGGATTTTTGTATATCTCTGGCAGGGTAAAAAATGTTATAGTTACCAAAAACGGCAAGAACATATATCCCGAGGAGTTAGAGATGTCAATAAACCGCTTGCCGGTGGTTGCAGAGTCTATGGTATCCGGGGTTTCGGACGAAAAGACCGGTGATATAGTTGTCCATGTTCAGATAGTGCCTAATATGGATGCTGTCAAAGAGGCATTAAAATCCATGACCGTGACAAAAGAGGATATTAAGAAAACCATCACCGAAGCTATTGTCGGTATCAACAGGACCCTTCCCTTATACAAACATATAAAGGGTATCACTATAAGAGAAAAAGAGTTCGCCAAGACCACGACACAAAAAATAAAAAGGCATCTGGAGAAAAAAACAGTGCCGACAAAAGCATAAGCTTATATTCAACTATAAAAGTCCTTCTTTTTGTTATCTAAGAAGGGCTTTTTTGTTTGCGTATTTTTTGTCAAAACCATAAAATCACGATTATCCTTCAAAGGGCTACACTAACCCATTCAAAAACAATATATTCATACTTTGTTTGTTGAGTTACCCTGCTGAAAGTGCTATAATTCTTTAGCCCGAAATCAAGATGAGAGGTGATTGAAATGTTTGGTAAAGTATGGAAGGAACACGCAAAAACCCTTGAGCTTTATGTGCCCATTGTCGCAAGGGTACACGGTGAACATCATCCGGAGTTTTTTGAGGTGGAAAAATTATATAATCAGATAAAAGAAAAGGTAACAAAAGACCCGTCCTCCCTTTTCGAAGAGTTCGAAAATTTAAGGAAGGTTACCGATAACTATACCGTGCCGGGGGATGTGTGTGAGAGTTACGAGGCGGTCTATGTCATGCTATCTAAAGCCGACGCCGCATACTCTGAGGATATAGCCGGCAAATAACACTTTTTTTGGAGGAATAAAACCATCGCATTAAGATATATTTATGGAAAAAAGAATCTGATAATGACTGTGGGCGGGGTACTGATTACAATCGCATTTATCAGTAAATACGCCCTTGAAGGTATAGTCCCTTATAATATCGAAATATATAAATGGACTTTGATTATAGCCTCGCTTATCGGTGTTTTGCCCATCGCTCTCCAGGCCTTTCAAGCCCTGAAAGTAAAAGTTGTCAGTATCGACCTTTTGGTAACCTTTGCGGTTGGCGGCGCTTTTATTATAAGCGAATTTGAAGAGTCTGCCATTGTTACATTCTTGTTCTTGTTTGGTGCATATCTGGAACAACGAACCTTAAATAAAACCCGCTCTGCCATAAAGGAGTTAACCGAACTCGCCCCCGAAAGCGCTCTTTTGAAAAACGAAGACGGTGAGTTTGAAGAGGTGGACGTAGATGACGTGGATGCAGGAGATATTCTGCTTATTAAAACCGGTGCCAAAGTCCCGGTAGACGGACGGGTTATCCTCGGAGAGGGTCATATCAATGAAGCCAGTATAACCGGAGAACCGATACCTGCAGAAAAGGAGCCGGGCAGTTTTGTCTATGCCGGCACTATCCTGGAAAACGGAACACTGCAGGTTATAGCCGATAAAGTGGGAGAAGACACCACCTTTGGAAAGATAATCGAGCTTGTAGAAGAAGCCCAGGACTCCAAGTCCGCCGCTGAGCGATTTATCGATAGGTTTGCGAAATATTATACCCCCGGAGTATTGATCTTTGCTCTAATAGTGGGAATTATAACCCGTTCGATGGAGACCGCTATCACTATATTGGTGCTGGGATGTCCCGGTGCCCTGGTTATCGGGGTGCCTGTATCTAATGTCGCGGGTATCGGAAACGGAGCAAGACACGGGGTATTGCTAAAAGGTAGCGAAGTTATCCACGACTTTAGCCGAATTGACACGGTAGTCTTTGACAAAACCGGTACCCTTACCACCGGCAGTCCCGAAGTGTCTGACTTCTTTGTAGTAAACTCTGAGGAAGATACTTTGGTACGAGACCTGCTTTATAGTGTAGAAAGAGAATCGGACCATCCCTTGGCAAAAGCCATTGTTAACCATCTGGAAGGGTCGAGCTTCTACCCGGTAACCGAAACCGACGTAATAAAGGGTGGCGGTATAGTAGCGCGGGTTGATAATTATAGAGTTGTAGTGGGTAATAGTGCCTTGATGCTAAAAGAAGACATAGAAATAGACGAGCATATTAAAGAAAAAGTTTTGGGGTTTGAGAAAAAAGGAGATTCGGTTGTTATCATCGCCTTAGACGGTATAATAAAAGCCGTCGCAGGGATAAGGGACCAAATCCGTCCCGGAGTCAAAGAAGAGCTGCAGCGCTTGAAAAGGCTTAAAATCAAATCCTTAGTGGTCTTGTCCGGGGACAACCAAGGCACCGTTGACCTCGTTGCCTCGGAACTTGGATTGACCGAAGCCCATGGAAACATGCTCCCCGAAGACAAAGCTGCATATATAAAGAAACTGCAAAAACAAGGCAGAGTTATCGCTTTTGTCGGAGACGGTGTCAACGACAGTCCCTCCATTGCCTTGGCGAATATAGGTATCGCCATGGGAAGCGGAACCGATGTTGCCATAGAAACCTCGGATGTGGTGTTGATGAACTCGGACTTCTCTAAGCTTCCCCACGGGTTGGGATTGGCAAAAGCCACGGTGAGAAATATGCAGCAAAACATATTTATAGCTCTGGGAGTAGTGGCAGTTTTGCTTTTGAGCGTCTTTTTGAGCGATTGGATGAACATGTCTATCGGAATGCTTGTACACGAAGGCAGTATTCTGGTAGTAATATTAAACGGTATGAGATTACTAAGATATAAAAACAAAAAGTTAAGGAGATAATATCATGAAAAGTGCAACTATTCATTTGGAAACCATTGCCTGCCCTTCTTGTATTCAAAAGATTACAAACGGTGTTTTGGCCTTAGAAGGAGTGGATAAGGACAGCGTAAATGTTATGTTCAACTCCTCTAAGGTAAAGCTGAACTTCGACGAAACCTTGATAGATATCGAGGATATTGAAGATTCTATTACCTCCCTCGGGTATATAGTTAAAAAATCCAGAGTTAAATAAATCCTTATAAAAAAGATAGGCTCGGATATGTGCCGGGCTTATCTTTTTGCACCGGATTTACATAAATTTTTGCAGAAAAATTCCGTGGAGGGTATTGATTATTCCCTGCTATGTGATATACTTTATTAAGATATCTCCGAATATTTAAAAAATAGTGGGGGAACCAATTTCTTGGGGTGAATCTTTTTTAGAGGGGCTACTTGGAAGCCCTAACCCGTCAGTTAACCTCATAGGAGTTTGCCAAGCGTATTGCAATTTTTGTTATTGTATTTACGCTTTTTTGTATGCAAAAAAAGATAAATACCCACCAAAAACGAAAGGAGACATAGGTGGATATTCTCTTAAAACTCAGTATTGTATTGGCTGTCGGTATTATCGGAGGTAAACTGGCAAGTCTGGTAAAACTTCCAAACATTTCGGGCTATCTCGTGATGGGCCTCTTATTGGGACCTTCCCTGTTCAATCTTATCACCCCGGAGGAAACAAAATCCCTGGAGATTATAAGTGAACTGGCTTTGTCCTTCATTGCCTTTAGTATCGGCAGCGAATTTTTGTTAAAAGACATGCTCAAATACGGCAAAAAGATTTTTGTGATTACTGTAGCAGAAGTACTCGGAGCCATACTCTTGGTCTTTGTAGTTATGTATGTAATCTTTGCCCAAGATTTTGCTTTTTCTATTGTCATAGCTTCCATGTCTGCGGCAACAGCTCCCGCCGCAACCCTGCTTGTTATCCGTCAATACAGGGCAAACGGCCCTCTGACCCGCACACTGCTGCCGGTGGTTGCTTTGGACGACGTCTTTGGCATCATGGCCTTTGGCATTGCTCTTTCCTTGGGTAAGATGTCGGTAAAGGGTGAGTCTCTGACCTTTGTTAACTTGGTCCTCGAGCCTATGTGGGAGATAGTGGGTGCGTTGGTAGTAGGCTTTGTGATAGGGTTTGTTCTAACTTTTATACTAAAACGAATCAAAGGGTTTGATGACCTGCAGGTTGTCTCCCTTGCAGCCATTGGGTTTGGTATTGGGATATCAAAGCTCTTGGGACTGTCCCCTTTGTTACTCAACATTATGACCGGAGCCACTTTGGTAAACCTTATGCCAAAACCCGAAAAGACCTTTACCGCTCTCAACAACTTCGTCCCTTCTTTCTTTGTGCTGTTCTTTACTTTGGCAGGAGCAACATTAGACTTGAGTATCCTAAAAGACATCGGATTGATGGGGCTTGTATATGTCATTGCTCGAGGGCTGGGTAAATACCTGGGAAGCTATCTGGGAGGAAAAGCCGTAAAGGCGGAAAAAGCTGTTGTAAATTATCTGGGACTGGGGCTGCTGCCCCAGGGAGGTATATCGATAGGATTATCTGTTCTGGTAAGACAGCAGCTCCCGGAATATGCCACGGTAATCACCTCTATTATTATGTTTAGCATCCTAATATACGAAACAACCGGTCCTGTATTTGCAAAGATAGCTATTCAAAAAGCGGGAGAGATTGGGGGGATGGACAGGTTCCAATCTCCAAGAAAAACAAAAGAAATACCCGAAGTTAAAGTCGTAGCAAAAGACATTGCCGCCGAAAGGAGCGAGGTGTAATGAAAGCACTTATTATTGTGTTAAATAAGGTGGAATACCTTGATGAGATTTTGCAACAATTTGCTTTGTTGAACGTTAAGGGCGCCACTATATTAGATAGCCAAGGAATGGCCAGCAAGATGGCAAGCAGTGACATCACCAGCATGCCCTTGTTTGGATCTATGAAGATGCTTATGAAGGAAAGGCACCCCTATTCCAAGACCATATTCACCGTTATCAAAAACCCCGAGGTGCTTACAAAAGCCATCCAAGAGGTTAAGAATGTACTGAGTGATGAGAAGGAACCCGGGGTGGGCTTCATGTTTACCCTGCCGGTAGACGAGATATTCTTATTTAACGAAAGCGACGGTATCCAAGGGTTTTTGAACCAGTATTAAAAGCCGAACTATTTATTGTTGTTTTAAAGACCTTGAGGGCAATCTCTCTTGGTCTTTTTTTGTTTTTATACATCCGCTTGGATTGATTTTTGACACGGATTATGATATATTGAAATATACTGATATTGGATTATCAACCGACTTTTTATAAAACACAGGTGTTAAATTATGAGTCATAATCACAATCATCATCACCACCACGACAGCCGTAAAAACATCGGTGTTGCTTTTTTGCTTAATGTATCTTTTACCATAATTGAAATAATCGGTGGCTTGCTGACCAACAGCATGGCTATACTCTCCGACGCATTGCACGACTTCGGAGATTCTTTGTCCTTGGGGATAGCTTGGATATTGGAAGGCCATTCCAAGAAGAAGCCGGATAGTAAGTTTACCTTCGGATATGCAAGGTTCTCCTTGTTGGGAGCCTTAATTAACAGCATTATCTTGGTAGTGGGATCCATTATTATTTTGATAAATGCTCTGCCCCGGATTTTAAATCCCCAAGAGGTCGGATATAAGGGGATGCTGTATCTTTCTATAGCGGGTATAGTGGTAAACGGCCTTGCAGTGTTGCGACTAAAAAAGGGATCTTCTCTAAACGAAAAAGTAGTCTCCTGGCATCTTATGGAAGATGTCTTGGGGTGGGTGGCAGTATTGATAGTCAGCATTGTGTTGATGTTTACCGACCTCCCTGTGTTAGACCCGATACTATCTGTTCTTATCACCCTTTATATCCTGTATAACGTGGCAAAAAATCTTAGGGAAATTTTGGTGGTGTTCTTACAGGGAGTGCCAAGTCATTTGTCTGTTAATCGGATTAACGAAAGGTTGTCCCGGGTAGAAGGAGTTGTCGAAGCACATCATACCCATCTCTGGTCTTTGGATGGGGAAAGCGTTATTTTGAGCACTCATATAGTGATAGAAGACTCTGCCGACAGAGAAGAAATAGTAAAAATAAAAACCCGGATACGAGAGATGGTATCGGATATGGGAATAAAACATATAACCATGGAAGTGGAGTTTGAAAAAGAAAAATGCTCCCACCAAGAATGTGGTTGAGCTTTGAGGATAGTGAAGCAAACAATCCGTTTCTTTATATAAAACTTATAATAAAAACATTATTATAACCGGAGGTCTTTTTGATGCAGATAAGAGTTGCCGTGATAGGATACGGGAATCTGGGCAAAGGCGTTTTAACCTCGTTAAAGCACATCCCGGATATGTCTCTGGTGGGAGTTTTTTCCGCCCGGGCTAAAGAACTGGCAAAAGAACATAAAGATATTAGTTTTTATGCCCCTGAACAAATATCAACCCTAAAAGACGAAATTGATGTAGCGATTCTTTGCGGCGGGAGTGCCACCGGCTTGAAGGAGCAAACCCCTTACTACGCAAGTATGGTCAATGTGGTGGACAGCTATGATATCCATGCCGATGTTAACCGACATTTTGAAACCGTGAATCATTCTGCCGTTAGAGGTGGCAAGGTCGCAATTATCTCTGTAGGCTGGGACCCCGGGCTTTTCTCCCTAAACAGGTTGCTGGGGGAAGCAATCCTGCCCCTTGGCGAGACCTACACTTTTTGGGGTAAAGGGATAAGCCAGGGACACACCAATGCGCTAAAGAGTGTGGTTGGCGTGAAAGACGGTGTACAATATACCATACCAAACGAACAGGCAATAAACTCAATAAGAAAGGGACAACTCCCCTCTTTGAGCCAACGCCAAAGACATATAAGAGAATGTTATGTTGTGGCAGAGGACAACGCCGACAAAGAAACAATCAAAAACAACATAGTTACCATGCCGAATTACTTCGCAGATTATGAAACCATAGTGCATTTCATAAGTCGAGAAGAGCTGGATAGCCATCACAGGGGTATGCCCCACGGCGGACATGTGTTCCGCGGAAGTAAAACAGGTAAAGGCAACGGACAGGTAATGGAATTTGCCTTGACACTGGACTCTAATCCGGAGTTTACCGCTTCGGTCCTCATAGCCTACGCTCGTGCCTGTTATAAACTAAACAAAAGAGGGGAAGTGGGCTGCAGAAGCGTGTTTGACATCCCCCCCGGCCTGCTAAGCCCGATTGAACCCGAGGAGCTGAGGCAGCGACTTTTGTAAAACGCACTTTAGGAGAGACTTATGAAACATATGATAGTGTTTGACGGGAACAGTATACTAAACCGTGCTTTTTATGGAATCAGACCTTTGACCACAAAGGACGGATTACCTACCAACGCTGTTTTTGGGTTTGTAAATATTATTGATAAAAGCATATCTTCTTTGGGGACTGTTCCCGAATATGCCGTCATAGCCTTTGACCTGCCGGGAAAGACTTTTCGCCACAAAGCCAGCGAATCCTATAAAGCCAACCGCAAGGGGATGCCCGAGGAGTTGGCAGTTCAGCTCCCCTACGCAAAGGAAACTGCAAAGGGAATGGGACTCGTTTTGTTGGAAAAAGAGGGGTTTGAAGCCGACGATATTATGGGGACCTTAGCCCGGGTCGCCAAAGAAAATGACTGTGCTTGTGTATTGATTACAGGAGACCGAGACAGTTTTCAGTTAGTCGGGGACAAAACCGAGGTGCATCTTGCCACTACAAAAGAAACCCAAATTATCGATGAAAAATCAGTGCTGGAAAAATACGGAGTTACCCCCGCCCAGCTTATAGACGTAAAAGCTATCATGGGGGACAGCTCGGACAATATAGCCGGGGTACCCGGGATTGGGGAAAAAGGAGCACTAAAACTTATTTCTGAATACGGTGACCTGGATAAAGTATACGAAAACATAGACAATATCAAGGGCGCAACCAAGGATAAATTGATTGCCGGCAAAGATAGTGCCTATATGTCTCGATTCTTATCCCGGATAGAAACCCATGTGCCAATCTCTGAAGACATCGAAGAGTATGCATATAACGATAAGGATATCGAAAGGCTGACAGAACTCTTTACCCGCCTGGAGTTTAGGCAGTTTATCGACCGCTTTGGGCTGACCGACCAACCTACCCCGCAGGAGGAGATAGAGTTTGTCCCCGCCGGATTCGACCAATTGGCAGAAATGGCAAAAAAAGAGCT
This sequence comes from uncultured Oscillospiraceae bacterium, assembly GCA_964522305.1. Lineage (GTDB taxonomy): Bacteria > Bacillota > Clostridia > Oscillospirales > CAG-382 > UBA1049. The sequence continues at coordinate 3,479 of CAZFVM010000019.1, read as the reverse complement.
CCTCTATCTTACGGTGTCGGATAAAGAGGTTTTTGCCTATGGTGAAGTTGAGGGTGAGGATGGGGGCAAATATTATAAAGTAAATCTCTCGGAGAACATAGAGGATGCGAGACTGTTGTTTGAGAATCCGAAGTGCCGGATTTGTGTCTGGTCCTTAAAGGAGCTGTTCCATGCCCTGGCTGACGCAGGGGTAGCATATAAATGTGATACCGAAGACTTGTCCTTATTGGGTTATGTTCTTTCCCCGGCGGATAACGGAGTTTCCTTTGATAAATTAGCCTTGATGTATCTAAACAAAGCCGTGGCGCAACCCGAGGTTTGGCTATTTAAAGACCTGTGGGAGATAATGCTGGAAAAGGCTGAAGAAAATCGACAAATGTATCTTTATCGGGATGTAGAGCTACCTTTGGCAAATCTTTTGGCTCGGATGGAGAGATTGGGGTTTGGGTTTGATAAAGAGGGGTTGGAAGAGTACTCCCAATATCTGGAAGAGCATCTTGTTCAAACCGAGCAGGAAATATATGACATTACGGGTCAAGAATTTAATATAAATTCTCCAAAACAATTGGGACAAGTGCTGTTTGAAGACTTAAAGCTCCCCCACTATAAGAAGACGAAAACCGGATATTCCACCAACGCCGAGGTCTTGGAGCGGCTTCGGGAATATTATCCCCATATCATAAACCCCATACTGTATTATCGACAAGTCCAAAAACTAAAGAGCACTTATGCCGACGGACTCTTGAAGGTTATCTCTCCCATAGACGGAAGACTCCACACCACCTTCAAACAAACCCAAACCTTAACCGGAAGGCTGTCTTCGGTGGAGCCTAATCTGCAGAACATACCCGTGAGAACCCAGATGGGAAAGACCCTTCGAAAGTTCTTTGTGGCAAAAGAAGGCTGCAAGCTTATTAGCGCAGACTATTCCCAGATTGAGTTGAGAATCTTAGCCCACCTTTCCGAGGATGAAACCTTGATACAGGCTTTTATGGAGGATAAGGATATCCATGCCATTACCGCCTCCCAAGTCTTTGGTGTTGACCTGGCTTCGGTTACCTCGGAGATGAGAAATCATGCAAAAGCGGTAAACTTCGGTATAATATACGGTATTTCTGCTTTTTCTTTGGCCGGAGATATCGGGGTTACAAGGGCTCAAGCAGAGGCTTATATACATAGCTACTTTGCAAAATATCCCAAGGTCAAAGAGTATCTCGACAACACGGTCGCTGCCGCAAAAAACGACGGATATGTAACCACATTGTTGGAGCGTCGAAGGTATGTGCCGGAGCTTGCATCTTCGAAAGTTATGATTCGCTCCTTTGGAGAACGGGTTGCCATGAACACCCCAATACAAGGAAGCGCTGCAGATATCATCAAAAAAGCCATGGTAGATACAGACAAAGCCTTTGCAAAAGCAGGGCTTAAATCCCGATTAATCCTTCAAATCCATGACGAACTTATAGTAGAAGCCCCCGAGGATGAAATAAAAATCGCCACTCAAATACTGGTAGACTCTATGGAAAACACTTTCGCCCTTAAAGTTCCCTTGTCGGTAGATGCAGGGACGGGTGCAAACTGGTATGAAGCAAAGGGAGACTGATAAACCGTAAAAGCGGAATAAACCGTAAAGACGGTTAATACAGAAAGGACGGTTTAGATGGTAGAAAAAGGAGTATTATATATCGTCCCCACCCCCATCGGAAACCTTGGGGACATCACTTTGCGAGCTTTGGAAGTGCTGCGCAGTTGTGATTTTGTCGCTGCCGAGGATACCAGGGTCGGCGGTAAATTGCTTATGCTCCTGGATATAAAAAAGCCCTTGGTCAGCTATAGAGAACACAACAAGAATGTCGCCGGGGATAGGATAACAAGCAGAATAAATCAAGGGGAGAGTTGTGCTCTAATCTCCGATGCCGGTACCCCCGCCATAAGCGACCCCGGAAGCGACCTGGTCAGACTATGTGTGGAGCAAGGTATAAAGATTATACCTCTGCCCGGCGCCAGTGCTTTGACCACTGCCCTTTCGGCATCGGGGATACAAGAAGGAAGGTTTTGTTTTGAGGGGTTTTTGCCAAAAGATACCAAAGAAAAACGCCGATACCTGCAATCCGCCGCTCGGGAGGTTAGGACTTTGGTGTATTATGTGCCACCCCATGACCTGGAAAAAGTTGTAGCCGAACTTCTAAAAGCCTTGGGAAACAGAGAATGTGTCCTGGCAAAAGAAATAACCAAAATTAATGAAAAGTTTTTTTACACCCGGTTGGAAGTATTAAGAGATGAAATAGCGAACATGGCTCCCGTAGAGAAAAAAGGTGAGTTCGTGTTGATTGTCAAAGGGTTGGAACAAGAAGAGGACTCCTGGGAGTCCCTGACAGTGGAAGAACATCTGAGCAGTTATATAAAACTTGGGCATTCAAAAATGGAAGCTTGCAAGCTTGTCGCCTCGGATAGAAGCCTGCCAAAGAGCGAGGTGTACAAAACTCTGCTGGAAATGAGCGATGTATAAAAAAATAAAAAAAGCCGCCTTAACACAAGACATGTTAAAGCGGTTTGTTTATTAATACTATCCGAACCAAACTGATAATGCTTTTGCCTTACCCTTTTACTTTGGGTTTTTGTCCATAAACTCTATAACCTCTTCGTGGGTAGGCAAAGAAGATATCGCCCCTACCTTTGTGACGGTTAACGCGCCCACGGCGTTGGCATACTTGGCAGCTTCGGTTATGCTCTTGGTCTGCAAATATTTTACGGTCAGTGCCGCAGTAAAAGCATCCCCCGCAGCCGTGGTATCCACTGCTTGGACATCGTAAGGAGATATAAGGTCTGTGTATTTGCCGTCATATATGTAACAACCTCTGGACCCTAACTTTAAGACAACATACTTTATGTCTACGGCGTTGGAAAGGGCTATACATGCCTTGAGGCAATCTTCTAAAGTGTTTGGTCGAATCCCGGTCAGGATTTCGGTCTCTATCTCGTTGGGGGAGAAAATCTCTACCTGCTCTAACTTGGCTAAGGGAAAGTCCTTCCTGGCGGGACCGGCATCCACTATAAAAGGTACTCCCTCTGTGTTGGCTATCCTCGCCGCGGTAATCACCGCTGCGTCCCCAATCTCAAATTGGGTAACAACCGCATCGGGATAGGAGAAAAACGCGTTTTCGATATCCGTGTCGTTGATTCGCTTGTTGGCGCCGGGGTACACAATAATCCTGTTGACCCCGCCTTTTTCTAATAATACCACCGCCATGCCGGTTTGTTCTAACTTGTCGGTCTTGAGATATCTAAGGTCGATATTGTTTTGTTCGTAAATGCCGATAAGCCTGTCTCCGTAAGCATCGTCCCCTACCCGACTGCAAAAGATAGAGTGGCCCTTTAGCTTGCTTACGGCAACCGCAGTATTCGCACCCTTACCGCCCGGCACAAAGATATATGCCCCTTCGGAGATAATGGTTTCTCCGGGAGAGGGAACATAAGGG
>CAZFVM010000018.1:0-16584 GCA_964522305.1 uncultured Oscillospiraceae bacterium | reverse complement strand
AAGCGCCGGGTAAGGGCATCTCATAGATTGCCACGGCGGGGTAGTTGCTCTCTAACACCCTATATACTTTGTCGGGCTTGAAGAACCAAATGTTGCCGTTGTAAGACACCCCGCCGATAAACTCACCGCCATCCCCTACCGAAGCGGCATAACTGCCGTAGGCGGTGTTGGAATAATCGTACCAAGAGCGGGGGTTGCCAAGGGAGGAAGCCATTATCTCCCTACCCTCGGCGCACACCCCCCAAAACCTGTTCTTGTGTAACAACACATACTTCATGCGAGGGATATGGGTCTTTATGCTCAGCTGGGTATGCTGGGTCGCCTTGTTGTTGGTCATCCCCGGCACCACAATATAGTCCCTGCCCACCGCCTTTATGACATTGGACCTCTTGTTGAGGGCAGGGTTGTCGCAGTCTGTAATCTCCACTGTATCCCCGGGGTCAAACATATCGGCGAAGTCCGCCGGGTTCTTGTTTTTGTCTTTGGTTATCTTGATATAGGTCTCTTTGACCGGTACATAAACCCCCAGCTTATAGTTGTACTCCTGGAGCACATAGGGGGTCTTGCCGGTCTCCAACCAATACTTATAATCGGGCAGGAAGTCAAAAACATCGGCGGCGAAATACTCATAATCCACCCCCTCGGAGTCGCACAGTGAGTAGGTGACCTCGGTGGCTGCCGACCCTCCTATGTCGTTGTCCCAATAACTCGTCAGGGACTTAAAAGTGAGGTCTGTCCTGTCAAACAAATACCCGGCGGGGAAAAAATAAGCCATATCCCCTCGGGCAATAATAGTGTTGACCTGCTCGCCAAATATATACCCCACCTCGTCGCCGTCGTATCTGACCTTGGTATCCCCCGAGGGGAGATACTCCAAGGTAATAAGCTTGTCATGGAAAGCGCAAATCTTATAATAGTTGCGGGGAGCCAATGGGGTGTCTCCGACGGGCAGACCTTGCCGCCAAGAACAGCCCGCGCGCATCAAAGGGTAACTTGCGGAGGTAAGGTTTTGCATCTGTACAAAACGCCCCGGGGCGCCGTCGGGATGGGGGTCATACCCTCCAAAGTTGTATAGCTCTAAGGTGGTGCCCGCCTCAGAATAAAGGGTGGGCAGATGTCGCTTTGTCACTTTGTTCCCTCCTTTCTCGGGTGTGGTACTTCGCCGGCTTACGGGTCGAGTTGTACCAACTTGCCAGGGAGTGATATGCCTCGTTGTACAAGGTCTTTGAGTTGTTGTAAGATATTGTATCTCTGTGGTAATAATCTGTCATTGCAGACAAATAATACAGGTATAACCCATCATGACCGACGGGGGCAAGCAGCTCCGTGCCTCCCGGGGTGGTCTGATCATAGGGGACAAAGAGAAACTCCGGCAAGGGTAAATGGGTGGAAAACAGGTCGGTGTATATCTTGTAATCCACCTCGGACAACCATCGGATAAGGTCGATATCCTCAATGCCGGAGTCGGGTCTGAGGCGACGATGGGTCTGCAGTGCTTGGCTTATGGTCATGGTTGCTCCTTTGTTGTTATGGCTTTTGTCAGCCGGATATGCCGTGGGTGCGTGCCAGGCGCTTTGCACTGTCTATAAGGTCGGAGACATAGAGGTCCTGGCTTATGCTGTTTTTGAACACCGCGTATTCGTCGGGGGTGAGCAAGGTCTTTTTGCCCCTTTGGACAACAAAGCGTTTGCCGTTGATGCTCCCGATATAGGGCTGTTTGTTTGAGGAATCCCTGGGCAGGTACACCTCTATCAAGTCCTTTGGGTTGTATGCCGGGGTCGGGTTGTTGGTGGCTTCATTTTTTTGTTCTGTCATGGTTGCTCCTTTGCAATAAAAATAATATAAATATCCATAAGTCATAGTTGTAAAGAGCGGAGCTTTTGCCCCGCTCTTTACTGAGTTTAATATGGAGATTAATACCTCCATATTGTGATTAATTACCTTCCACTATGGCGCTGTAACCGTTGCCGCTCTCTATCCTTACCATGTACTCTTCGTTGAGACGCTTTGCCACCCAGGTTGCCTTCCAACCGGTGGTGCCGTAAAGGCTTAAGGGCCCTCCCGCCTGGTCTGCGGACTTGGCGATAAACTGCAACCCGCCCCCGGTGAGCTTGGTCTTTGCATAGGCGTCTTTGCCCAAAACAACGGTGGCAAAAACAGCGGAACCGTCCTTGCCCGCACCGCCTCCGCAGACGACAGCCCCGGCAGGGACTGCGAAATTAAAGGGGTTCTCTACATACAAAACAGCGTTGCCTGCGGTACCGGCTGTGATACCTACGACTTTGTTTTGTAATCCGTTGATATACACTTCCACTCCCTCGGCGGGCAAAGTGGCAGCTTCTTCGGCGGTGACCGCCTCGGCTATGGTCAAAGCGTCGCTGTTCTTGGCAGCACCGGACACGCCTGCCTTAAAACGGGAAACACCTTTGATAATCTGTGCGGGCGGGATAATCTTTGCCTCGGTGGATTCGATTATTCTGATACCCGCGTACTTGCCTATCTCCCCGTTGAAGATTCTCTCCACCGAGGAGGTGTACTTGACCACATCGATAAAAAGCTCGTTGTCCAGCTTGATATCTTCGGCGGCGTAGGGGTGAATGACTGCCACAAAGGCGTTGCCCTCCTCGGGACGAGCGTTGTTGGAGCTGAGCAGGGTCTTTGCCTTGACCAACAAATCCGCGGTGAGGGTGTTGTTTGCCGTGATGTCTTTGCGGTTGGTTATGGGGGTCTTTGCCCCGCCCGAAACCGAGGGAGCATAGATTACATTGCTCCCTCCCATCAGCTCTTCTCGGGTGATGGTGTCCAAGGTCAAAGCCGCTTGGTACGCAAGCTCTGATGCTACCTCCATCCCCAGCTTGTCGGCGGAGGTGAGGGTGAGCATCTGCTCTAACGCCACATAATAACCATAAAGGCTGACGGTGGCGTCCACGGCATCCACATAGACCGACCCGCCGTCCGGGGTGTTTGCTCCGATAATGGGGGTGGTCGCTTTGGGCAGCCGTCTCATCTTGCGAAACTCTATCTTTTTGCCCTGGTTTTGGGGCAGGTCTTCTTCTCTGCCAAACTGGTTGTAAAAGAGCCTTGCCTGTGCCTCGTGGAGGATGAAGGTGTCCCAAAAGGTCTTCATCTCGGCGGATAGCCCGGGGGACTCGGTGGTCTGGACATTGGTGTTCTCAAAGAGTTGTAAATCAAATATAGGTGTGGTCATAAACATTCCTTTCTGTGTCAAAAAGTGATTATCTCCCCTCTTCCGACCCGCCGCTTAATCTCTTGCCAGTCGGAATCGGTGAAGGTCTTGGGGTCTGATCTGTAAACTATGGAGGGGGAATCCGAGGCAGCGTTCTCGGTTGCCCTCGCTCCTGCGCTCTTTATTGCCTCGGCGACTTTTTTCTTGGTATCTTGTGCCGAGGAATGGCGAGCGGACTGCAACAACTCATCGTAGTTTGCCGCTATATAGGCGGTCTTGACATCCACTCCTCTGCGAAGCAGGTCGGCAAACCGTGGGTTGTGCAGCTGCTCGGATAGGGAGAACTCGGGGAGCGCAAGGGATAGCTCTTGCTCTTGGCGTTGCCAATCGGAGACAATATCGTTGACCTCGGTATCAAGCTGAGGGTCTGATACTTGGTTATCCTGACTTGGGGTCACGGGGTCTACCGACTCGGAGGTAAGCTTGTTATATAGCCCCTCATAATCTCCCGGGGCGGCGTCATACTTGTCTGCCAATACCGACAACAGAGGTTGGAGGGCGGTCAGCCGTTCTTTTGCCGTTCGTTCCCCCTTTAGCCGTCCCTTGATTATGTTCTCTACCCGACGGGTGAATTGCTCCTTGTATTGACCCTTGATGAGGTCCTCAAACTCTGCGGATAAACCTTGTTCTTGGTCTTTTGCCTCCTCTTTATCAATAGTCCCGGCGCCGTCGTCGCCGCCTGTTTCCTGCTCGGCTATGGCAGGGTTGTCTTCGCCTGCCGAGGGTGTGTCTGCCCCCGACTCCCCGAACAACTGTAGGTTGGTTATCGGGTGATTGTCTTTTGTCTTGTCCATTGTGGTCCTTTCTTCCGCCTTATGCGGGTGTGATTGCCCCGTCTCTCCGGGTTGTAGCGATGTGGGTGGGTCTGTCTTGTCTATATTGTGGTCTATCCTGATATGCTCGGGGTAATCCAAAGACAAAGCTATAAGCCCTGTCAATACGGTGTCGAACACGGCGGCTATATAAAGGCGATAATCTTGCCGGGGTAATACCCGGATATAGAAATATCCTTGCCTTACCTCATGGTCATATCGTGCTATCATGCCGACGCTGTTAAGGCGCCCGATGGATAAATCAAGGGTGTGTGCCAACGCCGAAACGGCGGAACAAAGTATGCTCTTTCCCGGCTCGCCGTGTCCGGTGTGTCCTTGCAGCTTTAGCCCCAAAGCCTGGGCGTCGTGATGAATGGTAATTACTGTCAAAGTAAGCCTCCCGATGAAAAAAATGCATAAAAATAGACACCCGACCAAAGCGGATGTCTATATGTTTTGTTGTGGTGTTATGCCTTGTGATTAGTCATATACTTGGCGTATTGGGAGAGGATAGAATCATACTCGTAGTAATAATAAGAGTCGAAGCTTCCTCTGCCTTGGTTGGAAAGATAATGGGGCAGGTCAAAGACTATTATCCCCGCTGCGTACTTGTACTGTAAGTACAGGGAATTTATTATCTCGTGGTATTGCTTGCCCTTGTAGCCCACATCAAAGACCTCGGCGTCATTGAAGAAGGTGGCTCCTGCGTTGCGTACCGCACGGGAGACCGAGACCTCGTACTCTTCGTACTTCCTGTATACCGCGTCCCCGACTATAATCGAGGCTTCTCTGCCGAGGCAGTCCTGGAGAGCTACAATATCTACTACCGGTCGCTGCCCGCTCTTCTCCGGCTTTAGCAAAGCGTACATGGTGTTCTCGTACCCTTGGGGGGTGTCCGACCGCCAGGTGGCGGGGGCTATCATTACCTTGAGGTTCTTGTTTTGGGCACGGATTGCCTTGCTCTGGCCTTTGTACAGTGTTCTGTAGGCGTCTACACCGCGAGTGTTGTCCTTGCGTAACCAATCATCACAGGTCTCGTCCACTATATAAAAACCGTCTAAAGATGGGTGGGACTTGTATCTGTCATAAAGCAGCTCTATCAATAGCTCTGCATCTTTTACTACTTCTTTATAATAGGCAATCTTGTCGTCGGGACTGCCGGGGATATTGGGATAAGTCTCGCTGTAAAGGGTGGAGATATACACCTTTAGCCCCAACTTGTCCGCAGCGGTGAGGATAGCCTCGTTGAGGTCTTGACTGCCGTGGCTTATGGTCTTGGTATATCCCTTTGCCTTTAGAGCTTCGCCGGGCTCTATTAGAATCTTCTTTGGCCCGTACTCCATGTTTTGGGGTGCTACGATATAGGTCATCCCCAGCTCTTTGTAACCCTTTAGCATCATATATATCCGATAGTCGCCAAAGAAGTGGTGACGGTTGAACCCCTCGGTGTAATCCAAGAAATAGGCGTAGAATCCGCCGGCGATAACCGGGCTCTGGACACTGCCGCAATATAGCTGGACCCCGGAGAGGTTGACCGTGTCTTTGCTATAACCCTCCTTCATGGTGACCTCGTAAGTCACCTTCACCTTGCTGCTGACCGGGATATCGAAATACGCTATCAGGGTGGTGAGCCCCGCCAAAGAATGGGTGGTATTGTCAGAAAACAAATAGGTCTGAGGCTCCCCGTTGTCCGGGATAAGGGTGACCTTGACATCCTTGACATGGGCAAAGTCGGCTTGGGGAATAGTCACGGTGGCGCCGGTGAGTGCCCCGGCAGATAGCTTTGACTTGTCCTTTATCTCTGCCGTTAGGGTGGCGACACTGTCCACTATCTCTATGGGTGAGGCGGTACGATAATCCCCGTTGGTGAGGTAGGTTGCTTGATTGTTGCTAATGTCTGTGAGGGTGACCTTGTCCAATATATCGGAGTGGACCTTGTCCTCGGGAGGGGAAAAATCATACTCGGGCTCGGCGTATTGCTCTCCGCCGTATACGGATATCTCATCTATATTAAAGTTCTTGTTGGCGAACAACTTGAGTCGAATGTATCTCGCCTCCACCGTGTGGTTACGCCAGGCGGAGTACCGTACCCTGGTATGTCCCCCCGCCTTGATGCCCTTGTGCTTTGCCTCGGCAAAGGCGGTGCCGAAGTCCCGGTAGTCCTCCCCGTCAATAGAGGAGTCTATCTGGATGTATTGGATATCCTCGGAGGTGCCCAGGGTGGACAAAACTATCGCGCTGACATGGACCTCGGATACGTTCTTTGTCTCTTTGAGGTCTAAGATAATCTCTACCGCACTCCTCTTGGTGAGGGGATCTTGGGCGTCGGGGGTGAGGATAACATAGCTCTTATCAACAGACTCGTTCTCGCCAAAGACGGTGTCGGTGAGCTTCATTAGCTCCGGGTCTCTGTTTGCCACACTTGTGTCCTTGGCGTTGTGGGTGTAGGGTGCATCCTTTGACAACAACTCGGTCTTTGCCTTCTGTTCACCAATGTTGTATATCCCCCTGAGGATGTTGTTGGTGCTGGCTGGGGTGTAGATATAATACTTGACCGCCTTGACTAACCTTGGGGTCTCTAAATCTAACGAGAATACTGCCTTGGGACCCTGCATCTCTAAGGTGTACTCCCCGGCGAAGGTGTTGAAGTTGTAACCGTCGTCGGACAGGTACAGCTCTACCTTTACGGGGATATCCTTAGCGTCGTCAAAAACAATTACAGAGGTGTGAAGTAACGCCGGGAACCCAAAATCGTTCTTGAGATAATAGGCGCTCTCTTTGTGCTCAAACAAAGAGGTGGTGTGGCTGCCCCCGTACCAATCACCGTGGGTGAGAGGTACATCCTTGAGGCTGCAGCTTATAGCCGGTGCGGTGGTGTGGGTGAGCACTTTGCCGTCGTCCTTGGTGACGGTCAAAGCACCGGTAAAAGAAAACCCATAATAGGTGCCCTCTGACAGGTTGGTAAGCCCCGCGGGTATCTCTACGGGATCCTCATCCCAGATAGGGTCATCGACGGGGGGCTCGGACTCGGTGCCCGGTGTGGAAATATCCTGACTCGTGTCTTCCATATCTGATTCTCCTTGGCTTTGGTCTACCGGTGACGAAACATCGCTCTCCGGGTTGCAGGCGGACAACACTATGGGTGTTGCCAAAAACAAAAAGCACAAAACAAAAATAAAAATTCGTCGTTGCATGTCTTCTCCTCTTATATTCATTGATACAAATAACCGCCGGGTGTATAAAAACTGTTTTGTTAAATCAATCATAGTTTAACACAACGGTAACGGTCATTCAACCGCAAAATACAAAGGGGAGCACCCATCAACCCGGGGAGGTGGCTTGGGCTGCCCGCATCCGAGCTTTTGTGACTATGGCGGGCTCGGAGCTTCTGACAAAGGAGGAGCCAAAAGCCGGTGTGCCCCGCCGGGTCGGGAGAGGTGCGGGGGCGTACCCCTCCGGGTCTGCGCCTTGGGTGGAGTGGGCGTAGGCGGCGGCGTTGGAGGCTATCTTCTCATATATGGCGTCCTTGCCCTCGAAGTCCATACCGGTGAGGCAAAGCAATGCCTGGTCTGCGAGGCGGGGGTCAAAGAACCCACTGCGGAACATAGCCAAAAACCGCTCTTCTTGAGCCGCTCTGCCGTAGGGGTTCGCCTTGTGGGTCTTTACCTTGATATCGAAGACCGGGACTCGGTCTAAGGTGTCGTCAAACAGCCCAATCCCCGAGTCGGCAGACATAAGGTCGGCGCCGGAAAAGTCCATAAACCGTACCAGTCCGCCCTCCCCTATTATCCTGAAGGTACGGGGGATGTCATAAAACTGGCGCATTAGCTCTATGCACATATAACAGACCTTGGTGAACACCCGATAAGAAGACATTATCATATCCCGAGACAGCTTGCCCGCTGCCTCTTGCTGGGCTGCGATACCCGAGGCGGCGGTTACCCCTCCCGAGGACCCGCCTTGGGAGACGTCACGGTTTCCGGTGGTCTCCTTTAGCTCTTGTATCTTGCCTTGGAGGATAGAGAGGTATATCCCCGAGATAGGTTGGTTCTCTATCTCGTAGAAGGCATCCCGAAAGCTGGCGGCGGACAGGGTGGAGGGGATGGCGTCTTTGGTATAATCCAGCAAATCCTCGACATTGATACCTGCGTTCTCGTTGTAGATAAGACGCTTGCGGCAGGAGGCAACGGCGTTCTTCATAATAAGCCCGTCGAGGAGGTCTATCTGCTCTTGAATCCCCTTGGCGACATCTACAAAACAAAGCCCCACGGGGCTGTGGGCAGAGGGGAAAACCGGGTCAAAAAAGTAGGGGTACATGCCGTGGGTGTAATACCCGGTGACGGAGTATGCCGGGTCATTCTCGGAGGCGTAGAGGACGGTGTCGTTGCAAAACTTGCAATAATGGAGTCGGGTGACATAGGTGGATATACCCTCCGAGACCTCTACCCTCTCCTTCTTCTTGTAATACCAATCGATGACTATGCTCTTGTCCCGAGAGGTGCCCGAGGTGTCGGGGCTGTACTCCCCAAGGGAGAAGGACTCCCCGGCGAGGTCGTCTCTGAGGTGAGGGTACATGACCTGCAGGGCAGCGGTGTCCGTCTTGGTCACATGGAAGAAGTGGGGGGAGGACTGGATATCCTTGACATCCGGTGCCCAAAACAAGTTGAGCAGGTCCACGCTCTTGACCGAGATATCCCCGATACCATCGCCTGCCTCCTTGTCCCAAAAAACTCCGTAAACCCCGGCGGGGCTCTTTAGCTTTTGCCACCACAATGTTGAATAGGTATCTACAAAGTCCACCCTGTCCAGCACCGCGGGGAGCACCTCGGAGAGCACCTTCGCCACTGCGGTGTCAGAGCTTTCTCGAGGCAAAACCGTGGGCTCGGGAAAGTTGTCCATGGCGTCGGCATGCTTGTTTGCCAGCATGTTAAAAAGCCAAGGGGAAGAATAGGTCTTGCCGGAGTCGGCAGGGGTGTTCTTTAGCTCCCACCAGCGGTTGTTGTCGATTATCCTGCGGTCGAGGTCTGCCTTGCGGGACTTGTAGGTGTCTAATATTCCTCGGGCATGGGTTATCTCTTTCTTGCCTATCTTGATACCATAAGCGTTGGCGCTGTCTGTGCCGTGAAAGTTGTGGGCGGTAATGTCCTGCCCGTCGGTGTCGGTAGCCGAGCCCTCGGGTGAAAAGTCCTTATTTATCAGCGAGCTTTTTGCTGCATATTTCGATTGATGTTGCAATTGTTGCCTCCTGAAATTTGTTTGTTGCTTTAAAAAATAATTGTTTTTTAACAAAAATTCTCGAGTTTTTCTTGCATGAGGTTGAGGACAAACTCTATCGCCTCCCGCCAACCGCCGTCGTAGTCCGACCAGTTATAGTCGTCACTGTAGCACTCGTGCTCGGCGGAAAGCTCGGCAAAGAGCTCTTCCCATATATATTGGTAACCCATGGGTACCTCCTTGATTGATTGTAAAAAATTGGTGTAAATATTATCTGACATATCGTTGATACCTCTCTGTTATGTTTAGTGGATCTGTGAAGGAAGCGGGCAGGTCAGAGCTTACCTTCTGCCTGGGCTTGATTGGTCTGGACATACAAAAATATCGGGTCTCGTCGGCTATGTGGTCCTCCCCGTCGGTGTCTAAGTCCTCGGGGGTGTTGTTGTCATATACCAATGTGGGGATAGTGCGAATAAAGTGGGAGCAGGTGTCAAAGACATACATCATAGGGTAGCCATGCTCGTCGAACTCGAGTCGGCTGCGCACCTGGAGCCAACCGGGGATACGCTTGTTGTCGCCGGGGGAAAAGAACACCCCGTGCTTTGCCCCGGACTCTGCCACCGACTCCCCTCGACTGGCGTCAAAGATTGAGGGGTCTGCCACCCCGATTATCCGCTTGCCCATTAGCCAGCGGTGGGATTGCTCGAGGCTCGATATCTTGCCAAAGACCTTGTCCGGGGTGAGGCGCAAGCCCTTGTCCGGCTTTTGTCCGCAGCCGTACCACTCCAAGATTCTGTAGGCTCTGCCGTCATAATCCACTGCCCACCACCCGCAAGAAAAGGGGCGGGAGTATCCCCAGTCAAAAGAACGGTATATCCGCCACTCCTCGGGAATCTCAAAAGGAGGGATGACATGGGTGTAGCGGCGTTGACGGATTAGATCGGTGTCGGTCATACCGGTGGAGATGACCGCATCGGGTACGGGATGGGTGATGAAGTCCTCGAAGTATTGACCCTCGTAGGCGTCCCACTCCCCGAGGAGCATGGCGCGGCGGCGCTTGGCAGGCAGAGCCTCCAAGGTCTGAACATACTCGGGGTTGTGGCGCATAAGAAAGTGATTGTCATATACCAAGCTCTTGATAAAGGTGTAGTTATCCGGGTCTTCTGCCCCGATGTATTGACGGTCGATAAAGAGGCGCTTGACCCAGCCGTGCCCTACCCCGCCGGGGTTGCAGGTGAAGTACATTCTGGGGGCAAACCCGGGGGTATCCATGAGTCCGGAGATACGGTTGGACTCGGTGAGGGCTTGAAACTGCTTCTCTGTAAAATGGGTAGCCTCTTCCAGCCCGATGACCTCATAGGCTTGGCCTTGGTATTGGAGGACATCGTCTTCTTTGTCGCAATATCCCAGTCGGATACGGGAAGAGTTGTAAAAAGTAAAGACCTTCTCCGTGACGTTGTAGGAGGCTATATCCTTGAGCTGACGGCGCAAAGGGGTGAGGTGGTTCTCTCGCAGTTGTCCCAAGGTGCGGCGCAAAAGCAATATCTGGATGCCGGGGTAGTTGATGGCGAGCAACACCAGCTTTGTCCTCATCGCCCAGCTCTTGCCCCCGCCTCGGGCGCCGCCATAAGCGGTGTACTTGTGGGTGCTGGTAAGGAAAAGAGCTTGTTTGTCGCTGGGGGGCGGGATGAGCAGGCTCATTATTCTGCGTACTCGGACAAGGTGTCGTCGAGGGTTACCCTTATTCCCCCGGTGTCCTCAACCTCCGTGGGCTTGTCCCTCCACTTTGCGCTCGCCCTGTTCTTGAGCCAATAGGTCTGGGCAGACAAATCCGGAGGAACAAACTTTGTCGTCTCGGTTATCTTCTCTTTGCCATCGGTGTACTCCGCCTTGCGCTCTGTGGTCTCGTAGCCCAGAGCTCGCTTTAGCAGTGCGTTTTCTACCCTATATATGGTCTGCTGTGCCGTATGGGTGAGCAGGGCTGAGAGCGCCTTGTTCTTTGACTTCATGGTCTGGAAGACCTCATCTGCCACCCCGAGGCGGTGGATAATCTCTTGCTCGTCTACCCCGTCTCTGACCCAGCCTTCTATAAGGATGAGGTTTTCTGTTATCTGCTTTAGTAACTTTCGCGTCATGGGTCTCCTCTTTCTTTGCGTTGGTAATATATAGGCATAAAAAATCACCCTCCCGAAGGTGAAAGGGTGGCTTATTTAATTTGTTGACATATACCTTATACCACAGAAAGGGGGTGCAAAACAATGCAAAGTGTTAATCCGGCGGGTTAACACTTTGCATTGTTCTATTATTAACAGTTAAAATACTCGCTTATAAAGTTGTTTATGGTGTCGGTGTAATCTCGTCTTGCCCGTATGGGAAGGACCGGTTATTAAAATTATCATTTCTACTCCTTTGGGATTATATCTTTTACCTTACCTATCATCAGTATAACCAAAAAACACCCTGACTTCAATATAGTTATGTTTGTCAAAAACATAATCACACAACACAAAAAATCGTGGTATAATAGAGCTTAGTATAAGTATAGGGGGCTAACTGTGGATAATAGAAACTTGAAAGAGCTAAAGCGGTTTTATCAATCACAAATAGAAGAAGACTTCTTCCCCTTTTGGGAGAGGGCTTATGACTATGAGTTTGGCGGGGTGTATAGCTGCTTTAACAACGAAAGCACAAAGCTAATGTCAAAAGACAAATACACATGGTCCCAGGGCAGGTTTTTGTGGCTGGTATCCTATCTGTATAGGATGACAAAAGAGGGCAAGCTAAACCTTGACACAAAAGTGCTAAAAGAGATGGGGGAAAAAAGCTATGCCTTCTTGAGGGATAATGTGTTTCTGCAAAACGGGAACTCGGCATATGCGCTGACCAGGGAGGGTGAGCCGATAGACTTTGACGGGGTGAAAGACACCAGTATATTCTCTGATACCTTTGTCCTTATCGGATTTAACGCTTATGGCAGGTTCTTTGACGACGGGGACGCTCTGATAAATGCAAATAAAGTGCTAAACAATATTATATCGAGGGTAGAGTCGGGGGATTATCTGACAGAGCCCTACCCTGTGGACAAAGCCTTCTCTTCACATTCGATATCCATGATATTGACCAACTGTATAACGGAATGTATGGAGTCAAGCGAACAAACCGGGTTTGGCTTTGACTTGGACTTGCGGGAGTTGTTAATAACAAGGATAGACAAAATCCTGGGGGAACACCTGGGTGATGATAACCTCATAACAGAGATGATGACAGACAGAGAGGACTACAAAGACACCTTGCTGTATAATCACATAAACCCCGGACACACTATTGAGTGCTTGTGGTTCTTGATACATGGGCTCGACCTGTTGGGCAAAACCCAGGAAAATATAAAGACTATAAAAACCATCTTCAATGCTACTTATGAAAAAGGCTGGGACAAAGAATACGGTGGCTTGCTTAGATATGTAGACAGGAACACGGGGCAAAAACCCCAAGGCAGACTGCTAAACGACAGGTTCGAAGACTTGATTGGGGACACATGGGACACAAAAATCTGGTGGCCCCATTCCGAACTGCTCTATACCTCGCTTCTAATATATATGAGAACGGGAGACAGCGAGATACTGGCAAAGTATTATGAGGGGCAGGATTATATCTTCAAGACCTTCCCCAACCCTGACAAAAGTATTGGGGAATGGATACAAATAAGGGACAGACAGGGAAATCCCATGAACAAGGTAGTGGCTTTGCCGGTAAAAGACCCTTTCCATATTATCAGGAACTTTATACAGATAATAGATTTGCTCGAAAAGCACGGGTACTAAACCCGAGGTTAGATGTATCTTTGATACATGTAAAAAAAATACCGATAGTTGCGAAAGGCTGCAATTATCGGTATTTTGTATTCAACCAGAAAGAATAACTTTATATTTGCTTTAGCTCCTTATCTTGCATATCTTAGTAGCTAAGTCGTTGTTATAGCTATGTTTTTGCTATTTTATTTATTTGCATATCTAATAGCAAATTGGAATTACTCTTTATAATATTACAAAACTATCCCTCTTGATTCTCAAAGCTTTTTGACTTTTCAATCAACTCAGTCATAGTTGTATCTATTTCTCTTAAAACTGATGCCAATACACTTGCTTGATCGTTATCAATTCTTGCCAATTTATCTTCCCGTAAATCAAATAAAAACGCCGTATTCTCGCTAAACCGTCCAAACTTGAAATTAAGTAAGTCAAATATTTCTTTGCTTAGAGGAACTGAAATAGGATCAGGATCACCATATGCTTTGCTTATTTTTTCTTCTTCATAAGTTATCAACAAAACATAATTGTCATATATTCCAAGATCGGGCTCGGTTATTTTTTCGAGTACATCGTTTGTAGTTGACCATTTCATCGATACGAATTCAGGTTCTATAAGCTCCGGATTAGCCCTATAAGCGTAAGCTACTATTGGCCTTAATATATTTGTGAAAGAATCCTTTAGATACTTTTCGATTTCTTCTTTTGTGTATTCTTTTGAAAGCAAAATCATGTTATCATATATGGCCTGCAGAGCATTAAATTGTTCGTCATCTAATGAGCCTAAGTCGTTGTCATTTACAGAGAACAATATCTTATCCATATCTGTTTTTAATTCAAAAACTTCAAAAAGATTGTTTGCACATTCTTCTGACACTTTAAATACCGCACTACCCTCCCAATTTTTCGTTTTATAATCAACACCAAAATGTTTGGTGTGCGTCATTTCACCAGTTAACACGTCTAAGTGTTCGGAAGATATAATATATACCGAATCAATACTGCTACCATTGACGGCAAATCGGAAGATTAAATCGGTCAAGTCTTCTGTTTTAATTTGATCTCTATTGTCACCCAAGGATGTTAAAATAAGTGCTTTAAAATTGTCGATAAGTATACCTTCTTTAGAAGCGGGGTCTGGCATTGATATTGTACTTGCTAAAGAAGTATCAGGACCTATAAGTTGATCGCCGCAACCAATAACAGATAGCAACATGGCCATTGTCAGAGTGGTAGCAAATAACAATTTTACTGCTGTACAGACTTTAGTTTTTTTGTTTTTCAAAGAGTCTTTTGTTTCTTCAATTTTACTCATTATTTTCCCCGCCTATTTCATTTTTTGATAATTAACAAAAAGATATTACGCCCATAAAGATGACTTGTCAAGTAGTTTTTGACTGTTTGTTTAAAAATAGCTGTAATTACAAAAATATGCTGTAAAGATACAAAGACTGCACAGAAGGTAATACACTTTTGCGCAGTCTTTGTTTATTATGTTTTTTGTAAAAACAAATTTATCAGCGATAAAACTCAATAAGCTCGTCGGCGACAAGCCCCAGCCCGAGACCTGCGGTGATCTCCCCTACTGTCCAGCCGGTCTCTATTGCCCAAGGTCCCCAGCCGATATCGTGGGGCATGCCGTAATAGTCCCGCATGACGGGGTCAAAAGCCCTTGCCCAGCACCCGTGCAGGAGCTTGAGACTGCTCTCTATTTGACAATCGGCAAAAAACTCTGCGGTCTCTTGCCAAAGGGTCTTGAAGTATTCGTCACCGGTGATCATGTATGCCTGGGAGTACCCCAAGGGTAGCCAGTTCATAGAATATAAGAAGTCGCAGACCGTGTCGCCGTTGTCGGCAAGCAGGGACGACTCTGTCCCGCTGGTCTTGCTGCAGTGGGCGGTGTAGCCGGTATCCCACTCGAGATAGGCGCCGTCGGGGGTCTTTAGCCTTTGTAAATCCTTGGTAACCCTGTATAGCATTTCTTTGTGAGTATCTTTGCCGGTGGTGTGGTATAGCCATGCCAAGGGGAGGATGAGGCGGCAGAGCTCCTCGGTCTCGCTCTGCTCCCTGACGGTGTCGGGGTAGACCGACATTATGGTCTCCAGCCCGTTGACCCCCAAGGTGAGGTAATCCTTGTTGCCGGATAGCTTGTATCCCATGAGGAGCAGGGCGTGGTAATAGGCGTTGTAATGGGCGCACTTGATGGTGGGCGACTGGTTCTTTAAGAGCTCCAACGCCTCGCCCTCGGGCTTGCCATCGGTGATAAGCAGATCGGTACGGGAAGGACGAAGCCCATCCTCGTGGGTGGTCCTCGCCATGAAGTCTATTGCCCGCAGGATATTCTGCTTGTATCTGTCGTCCTTGTCATAGATAGTGTAAAGAGCCGCGGGGATAATCGCCCTGGCGACATCGTCTTGATAACATACTGTCCATGCTCGGTTGCTCCAGCGGACCATGCCGTCAAATACACCGCCGTGGACCTGAAGGCTATCAAAGACAAAACTCATAAGGTTGTGAAAAATCTGGAGGGATGCGGGGTTGCCGGTGAGCTTGTGATGGGAATAAAACGCCAAAGCGCTCTCGCCGCAACAATCGGCGCGCAGGTCCTCGGCTATCTCGGTGACTCCGTTGCCATCAGAGATATGGGAGAGCCCTTCTTTTATCCCGTCTTTGCCGCCGTTGACCATAAGGGAAGAATCGGAGTACCAGCCAATCGCCTTGTTGACCGCCTTGTGTATCTTGTCCGGGAAGGGCAGGTCGCTGTCCGATAGGTTGTAGACAGTGGGGAAAACGAGGGGGGACGGCTTGACACCGCAAAGCCATACAAGGATGCTCTCTGCCACCAGTCGCCAACGATAGGCGGGGACAAACCGAGCGGTGACAAAGCTTGACAACCGAAAGGCGCAGACCATGACATTTTGCCTTAGCATAAAGAGGGCGTAATTTGTGACCTTGTCCTCTGTGTCGCCGAGGTCTTGCAGGTGGGAGTGCGCCATTATATAGTCTCTGTATACCATGATGGGGTAGGTCTCGGCATACTTGAAGTGAAAGGAGAGGGCGTGGTTGTTGCGGTCGTCCAATATATCGCCGGTCTTTAGCTCTTTGTAACCCTCGCCCAGATACAGGATGCGGGTGTAGGCTTGGACAGTTTTTCTGTCTGCGTAGGTGTCTAAGATGCTGGCGCAATACTCATAAAAAACCCGCTTGCCCTTGGCTATCTGCTCCTCTAACTTGACCCTCAGAGGGGAAGAAAGAACAATGGGGGTGGACTTGTCCCCACCCAAGACACAAAAAGCGTCGAACCCGTCGAGATGAATGTCTTTGTCTGCCTTTGGTGATATAACAAAGGCAGAGATGTTGTCCGACTTCTGTAACAAGGTGTATAGGCTGCTTTGACTTTCGGTGATAACCGCTATCTTAATTGGCTTGTCCATATTGTATGTATATTCTCCTTTTTGAGTGTGTGTGTATTCTGTGGTCTGTATGGCTTTATACTACCATATGG
>CAZFVM010000017.1:0-16588 GCA_964522305.1 uncultured Oscillospiraceae bacterium | reverse complement strand
AACAACAACATCCGGCAGGGCGTATCTTTGTGGGTTGGAAGCCTTGTCCGAGAGATAAAACCCCTTGGCAGAAACCTCCCTATCTGTTATATTTTTTAGCTCAATAATATCATAATAATTACCGTCTTTTGACGGTAACGCAGAGCTGTTAGAGACCAAAACCTCGTTTATAACAAGGATGTTGGAAGGGTCGGACAAAGCCGACTTATATGCCTCCACCCCTTGTTCGGTGTTGGGATACCCCGGAGACGCCTGGTCGGTTACAATATACTTGCCGTCGACAAAAGCCATCACATGATCAGATTCCATTGCAACAGTCTTGACCGAGGTGCATTCCTTTCTGTCCGGAGTCAAGAGGTAAATCGTCTCGCCGCCGTCGCTGTTTAGCGCAAAGGACACGTTCTTTCCGTCCAAGAATATCACGAGATACTGACCGGTCTCGAAGGGTTGGTCCCCAAACACATATTTTATCTTGTTGCGATTATCGGTTAGGGCAAAGCCCCTTAGATTAAAAGTTATACCTTGATTATAAAGCTCTATATAGTCGCTGTAATTGCCTTCGGAGTCACTGATAATAGAACGATTGCGGGTACAAACCTCGGTGATAAAAACCTTGATGTTTTCTGTCTTGCCGTCGATATCCACCGCAACTCCCAGCTTGTTTTCTAACAACAAGCCTATTGCGATCCCTATCATCAAACAGGAAAACAACAATATTGCTATAACGATATCCTTCTTTTTGTTTTTGGACATCTTTCCTTTTTTTGCCATACCTACCTCTGTTCTTTGCAACCGATTCAATTAACAGCTTTATTTATTGGTCCTAATTACGAGAATATTTTGACCTATTACACTAAAGGTCATTATAGTTTTTGACCCCAAATATGTCAAGGAGGAGGGTTAAATCAAAAGCCCAAAACCCCGTTTATTCCCCATACTTTTCTTTTATATAATTGTCCATGGCTTCTGCCGCTTTTTTCCCCGCCCCCATGGCAAGAATCACGGTAGCAGCTCCGGTTACCGCATCTCCTCCGGCAAATACCCCTTCTTTGGAGGTCTTTGTGGTGTCGTCTACCCTAATACCTCCCCAATCCTCCACCGATAACTCCGGGGTGGTGTTTTTTATTAAGGGGTTGGGAGAAGTGCCTATGGCGATGATTACCTCTTCCACATCCAGGACAAACTCGCTGTCCGGCTTTACTATCGGGCGTCTTCTTCCGTCTGCTCCCGGCTCTCCCAGGGTCATCTCCACGCATTTGATACCTGCCACATATCTGTCTTCGTCGGGGATTATCTCAACGGGGTTGGAGAGGAACTTGAAGACTATGCCTTCTTCTTTGGCGTGTTCCACTTCTTCCGCCCGGGCGGGCAGCTCGTTTTCGCTCCGGCGATATACTATATATACCTCTTTGGCTCCCAGCCGTTTTGCACAGCGGGCGGCATCCATTGCCACGTTTCCGCCTCCTACAACCGCCACCCTCTCCGCTCTGAGTATCGGGGTCGGGCTGTCTTCTTTATATGCTTTCATAAGGTTTACCCGGGTCAAAAACTCGTTGGCGGAATATACTCCCTTGAGGTTCTCCCCCTTTATTCCCATAAACCGAGGCAACCCGGCGCCGGAGCCGATAAACACCGCCTTATATCCTTGTTCAAACAGCTCATCGATCGAAAAAATCCTGCCGATTACCATATTGGTCTCTATCTTTACACCCAGACTCTTTAGCTGGTCTATCTCTTTTTTTACAATGGCTTTGGGAAGACGAAACTCCGGTATCCCATAAACCAACACTCCCCCCGGCTCATGGAGAGCTTCAAAGACAGTGACCTCGTATCCCAGCTTTGCCAGGTCTCCTGCGCAGGTCAATCCGGCGGGTCCGGAGCCCACCACCGCAACCTTATGACCGTTGGGCTCGGGCTTTATTACCGGTGTCTTGCTGTTCTTTATATGCCAATCCGCCACAAACCGCTCCAAGCGCCCTATGGCAACCGATTCACCTTTGTTCCCTCGGACACAGACCTGCTCGCACTGAACCTCCTGAGGGCATACCCGCCCGCAGACTGCGGGCAGAGAGCTGGATTCGGCAATTATTTCATAGGCTTTTTCGAAGTTGCCAGCCGCTACTTCTTTTATAAAAGCGGGGATGTGAATGTGCACGGGGCAACCGGCGACACAGGGTTTATGCTTGCATTGCAAGCACCGCCTCGCTTCCTCCATTGCCTGCTCTTTTGTGTATCCGTAGGATACTTCATCAAAGTTGCCGCTTCTGACTATCGGGTCTTGACCCGGCATCTCATTTTTTGTAAGAGATAGATTTATCTTATATCCCGTTGCCATAATTTATTGTTTCTCCTCGGGGTACAAACGACAATTCTCTTCACGAGCAGTCGTCTTTTCCCTTTTTTTATAAACGGTGTTCCGATCTATAACCTCGTCAAAATCCACCTGATGTCCGTCAAAGTCCGGCCCGTCAACACAGGCAAACTTTATCTTCCCCCCCACCGTCAAGCGGCATCCGCCACACATACCTGTACCATCCACCATGATTGGGTTCATGCTGACCGTGGTCTTGATGTTATGCTCTTTGGTCACCAAAGACACGAACTTCATCATTACCAAAGGACCTACCGCAAAGACCTCGTCGTATTCCTCACCGGACTCTATGAGTTCCTTTAAGGCATCGGTAACCAACCCTTTTTTGCCGTGACTGCCGTCATCGGTCATAAGGACAAACTTGTCGGATATATCCCGAAACATGTCCTCTAAGATAACCAAGTCTTTGCTTCTAAACCCGACTATGGAGTGGACCTGTGCCCCGGATTCCTTTAGCTTTCTGGCTATGGGGTATGCGATGGCGCTCCCCACTCCGCCCCCGATAATACAGGCTTTCTTAATATTATCGGTATCGGTATGCTTGCCCAAGGGCCCGACAAAATCCTCAATATAGTCCCCTTGACTCTTTGCATTAAGTTTTTGGGTAGAGCTCCCCATCACCTGAAAAATTATGGTGACCGTCCCTGCGTCCTTGTCATGGTCCGCTATGGTCAAGGGAATCCTCTCCCCGTCCTTGTCCACCCGAAGCATTACAAACTGCCCGGGCAGAGCCTTGTTGGCAATCAAAGGGGCTTTTATATCCATCCTCGTCACCGAGGAGTTCAGTATCTGTTTTTTTACTATTTCAAACATAATAACCTCCTATGGCAATAACCATCTTAGTTATGAAATATACCCCCGTATCTTACAACACCCGGGGCTTTAATAGTTCCAAAATTATATCACAATCAAGAGTTATATGCAATAAAACCCTTGGATTCTTGCTTTTGCTTTCCTACTATTATATAATAAAGCTAAGAGCAAAAAGGAGTTTTTTTGTGAAAATTTTAATCAAGAACCCCCATATCCTTCGAGACGACAAGACTATATCTGCGGATATACTAATAGAGGACGGTATCATATCCGCCATATCCCCGGATATTGAACCAACCGCCGCTCCCACAGTCATAGACGGAGCCGGCAAACTTGCCATCCCCGCCTTGATAAACTGCCATACCCATTCTTATATGTCTGTATTTCGCAACATAGCCGACGACCTGCCCTTTGACTCCTGGCTCTTTGACAGGATTTTGCCTTTGGAGGATATGTTAACCCCGCAAGATGCCTATTACGGATGCCTCCTGTCCTTTATGGAGATGATTAGGAGCGGGACCGGGACTTTCTGCGACATGCATATGTTCCCGGGTGTGCTTCCCAAGGCGATAGAAGAGTCGGGGTTGCGGGGAGTGGTGGGTCGAGGACTCGCCGGCGGCGGTAACGATCCGGGAGGGTTTCGCAGACTCACCGAAGCTTTGGACGAATACAACCTTTACAAGGACAACCCCGGGGTTTTGTTTATGCTTGCTCCCCATGCGGTGTATAGTTGTGACAGAGATTATCTCACAAAGATTATAGATAAGGCAAAGAGCCTTTCTCTGCCCATACACATCCACCTGAGCGAATCAATAAAAGAAGTAGAAGACTGCAAGCGAGCCCACGGTGTTACTCCGGTGGAATATCTCGACTCCTTAGGGCTGTTTGAGGTCCCGACTTTAGCCGCCCACTGCGTCCATGTAACCGACAACGACTTGGATATTATGGCACGCAACAAGGTCTCGGTGGTAACGAACCTAAAGAGCAACCTAAAGCTGGCAAACGGTGTTCCCCCGATACCAAAAATGTTGGATAAAGGGATAAATGTTTGTCTCGGTACCGACGGCGCGGCATCCAACAACTCCCAAAACCTATTCTCCGAGCTAAACTTCCTCTCTCTGGTCCACAAAGGCATAACTAAGGATGCAACCGCCATACCCGCATCCCAAGCCTTTGATATTGCCACCACAAACGGAGCAAAAGCGTTGGGGATAAAAGACCTGGGATTAATCAAAGAAGGCTACAAGGCAGACATCGCTTTGCTTGACATGTCAGAGCCCTCCCTCAATCCCGGGAACAACCCTCTGGGAGCGCTGGTATATTCTGCCACCGGACACGAGGTTGATACCTTGTTGGTAGAAGGTAGAGTGTTGTTATCCAAAGGGGAGTTTGTCTCTATAGACAAAGAAGAGGTTTTGCACAATATCGCTCGTATTACAAAGAAGTTTGGCATATAAATATTTCGTAGTGAAGCCTATGACCATACAAAAGGAGCCAAAAGAGTGGATTATAATATTGCAGATATCTCCCTATGGGAATCGGGAGAACAAAAGATTCAATGGGTAAAGAGAAACATGGACCTTTTGAGGGGGATAGAGTCGGACTTTTTGAAGACAAAGCCCTTTGAAGGGATAAAGATAGCTTTGTCCATACACTTAGAGGCGAAGACAGCCTATCTTTGTCGGGTGTTGGCAGCCGGCGGGGCACAGATGTTTGTGACCGGGTCCAACCCTTTGTCCACCCAGGATGATATTGCCGCAGCTTTGGTCAAAGAGGGCATGCAAGTGTTCGCCACACATAACTGTGACCAAACCGAATACCGTCAAAACTTACGACGGGTGATAGAGCCCGGTCCAAACATTATTATAGACGACGGCGGAGACCTCGTCGCCTTAATCCATACCGAATACCCCCACCTTTTGCCCAATGTCATCGGGGGATGCGAAGAGACCACCACCGGTATTCTTCGCTTAGTGGCAATGGACCGCCAAGATAAGCTTAAGTTCCCCATGGTGTTGGTGAACAACGCTCGATGCAAATATCTCTTTGATAACAGATACGGGACCGGTCAATCGGTCTGGGACAGCATCAACTCCACTACCAATCTAATCGTAGCGGGCAAAACCGTGGTGGTTGCGGGTTATGGCTGGTGCGGCAAGGGGGTTGCCCTCAGAGCAAAGGGCTTGGGCGCTCGGGTTCTTGTAACCGAGATAGACCCCATCAAGGCAATGGAAGCGGTCATGGACGGCTTTGGGGTGATGAAGATGGAGGACGCCGCACCCTTGGGGGATATCTTTGTTACGGTGACGGGGTGTTGCGAAGTTATAACACAACACCACTTTTTGACCATGAAGGACGGAGCGATATTGACAAACGCCGGGCACTTCGATGTGGAAGTTGATATGCAAAAACTCAATCAAACTGCCCTATCTTCCTATGAAGCGAGGGACAACATAACCGGCTACAGGTTGCAAAACGGCAGGACCATATTTGTATTAGCCCAAGGCAGACTGGTGAATATTTGTGCCGGGGACGGACATCCCGCCGAAATTATGGATATGTCTTTTGCCATACAAGCCTTGTCTGCACTCTACCTTGTGGAAAACAAAGGAAGCTTTACAAAGAATATTATCGATGTTCCGACAGAGGTAGACCAGGAAGTGGCAAGACGCAAATTAGCTTATTGGAAGACCGAGATCGACACCCTCACACAAAAACAAAAAGAATATCTAAACAATTGGAACTAAAAGAAACAAAAAAGGGAGAAAAAGAACATGGCGACACCCCATAATTCTGCGGATATCAAAGACATAGCCCCAACGGTATTAATGCCCGGCGACCCGCTGCGGGCGGAATTTATTGCCAAGGAGTTCTTAACAAACTCGAGGCTGGTGACCTCGGTACGCAACATGTACGGGTTTACCGGGGAATACAAAGGCGTTCCGGTGACGGTAATGGGCCACGGGATGGGAATCCCCTCTGCGGGGATATATACCTACGAGCTGTTTAATTTTTATAATGTCGACAGCATCATAAGGGTAGGCTCGGCAGGCGGGTTGGCAGAGGATATAAATCTGCAGGATATTGTCATTGGAGTGGGGGCTTGCACCGACAGCAACTATGCTCGGCACTTGGACCTACCCGGCACCTATGCACCCATAGCCGATTATACCCTGTTGACAAAGGCGGTAAAAGCGGCAGAAAACTTAAGTGTAAATACAAAGATAGGCAATATCATCTCCACCGATGTTTTTTATTCCACCAAGCAAGCCAACGAAAAATGGCGGGATATGGGGGTGCTGGCAGTAGAGATGGAGGCAGCGGTTATCTACATAAACGCAGCCATGGCAAAGAAAAAGGCGCTTTGCATCTGCACCATCTCCGACCATTTGTTTAAGACCGGGGAGCTTACGGTAGAAGAGCGTCAGACCGGGTTTGGAGATATGATAACGATAGCTTTGGATTCTATCGTATAACTGTTTTGTTATAGACAAATAACAAAGGCAATTCCCCCGTCAAAAAAACGCAACGGAAGCTCGTTGCGTTTTTGTGTTTTTGATTGTTAAATCAGCCGCCCAATCTTATCATTTCGTCGATACTGTGTTTTGCCTTAACCAAGGTTTCTTCGTCTAAGTCTATCAAGAACCCCATATCGTGGACCACCGAGTTATATACATCAATCAAAGTAGTCACCTTCATATCGGGGCAAATAAAGTCCTTGGACAGGGTATAAAACCTCTTGTCGGGATAGTCGTAGGACAAATGCTCCAAGATGCTGTTCTCGGTACCGATTATAAACTCCTTGTGTTCGCTATCCCGGGCATAATTCATAATCCCGCTGGTAGAGCCCACATAATCTGCCAATTCCACGACCCCGGGGATACACTCCGGATGGACCAACAACAGGGCATCGGGGTGCTTTGCTTTTGCAATCTCCACATCCTTTACGGTTATGGCTGCATGGATTGGGCAGCCGCCTTCCAGCAGTTGGATATTCTTGTCCGGGCATTGTTTTGCCACATAGTCCCCTAAGTTGCAATCGGGTACGAACAATATGTTTTTGTTTTCGATGGCATTGACAATCTTTACGGCACTGGAGCTGGTAACACATACATCCGCCTCGGTCTTTAACTCGGCGGTGGTGTTAACATACGCCACCACGGTGTATCCTTTGTACTTTTCTTTCATCTCCAAGATAAACTTCTTGTCCATCTGATCTGCCATGGGGCAACCCGCTTCTTCCTGAGCGATGTATACCGTCTTCTTGGGGGCCAAAATCTTGGCAGTCTCAGCCATAAAACGAACCCCACACATAAGTATGGTGTTTTGAGGGGCGTTCATGGCAGAAACCGACAAAGCATAGGAATCCCCCACAAAATCCGCTACCTCGGCAATCTCCCTTGCCTGATAGCTATGGGCTATAATGCAAATATCCTTTTCTTTCTTTACCTTGATTATCTCGTCCTGGATTCTTTTGATCATATCCTTATGCTTAATCATATCTCAAACACTCCGTTATTTTTATTTGTAATAAAGCCTTCGGCTCTTTTGTAGGTTTTATTATATAATGTTTTTTTGTTTTTTGCAAATATAAAGCCTGCTTTTATTATATCAAGTAAATATGCAAAAATTGTTTTGTTTGTGAAAAAAAACAAAAACCGTGATTTTAATTTAGATAAAATCCGGTTTTTATTTATATAAAATATCAACGGTCGCAGTTTTTATAGTTTTATGTCGTCAAAAACATCTGCCGTTGGAGGGACGAATGTCACAATCTGCCACTCCGCCGGAGTTCGGCTTGCACTGATAGCAAATCTCGTTGTCCAAAGGAGCCCCGGAGAAATAATCATCCAAGTTCTTTATAGTGGTGGCAGCTATGTTCTCCAGAGCTTCACCGGTCAAAAACCCCTGATGAGAGGTGATAATTACGTTATGCAAAGAGACCAGCAACGAAAGAATATCGTCCTGAACTATAGTCTGGGAAAAATCCTCGAAGAACAATTCGCTTTCTTCTTCATATACATCCAACCCGGCGCCCCCGAGTTTGCCGTTCTTTAATGAGATTAGCAGTTGTTCGCTGTCTATCAACTGTCCTCGGGAGGTGTTTATTATAATAGCTCCGGTTTTCATCAGCTTTATGGATTCTGCGTCAATTATATGGAAGGTGTCCTCGGTCAAGGGGCAATGCAGGGATATTATATCGCTCTCGGTAAGCAGGGTCTCAAGATCGGTATAATGCTCTTCTAAGTCCTTTGCGGGATAGGGGTCATAGGCCAACACCTTCATAGAAAACCCTTTGCATATATCTATAAAGCATCTGCCAATCTTTCCGGTGCCTATCACCCCGACCGTCTTGCCCTTAAGGTCAAAGCCTACAAGGCCGCTCAACCTAAAGTCAAAGTCTCGGGTACGGTTGTATGCCTTGTGTATCTTGCGGTTTAGGGTCAAAAGCAGTGCTGCAGCATGCTCTGCAACTGCATAGGGGGAATAGGCAGGTACTCTAAGTACGGTTATCTTGTTGTATGCCGCTTTGAAGTCTACGTTATTATACCCGGCGCTCCGCAATGCCAACACCTTTACCCCTGCTTCGTAGAGCTTGTCTATAGTCTCTGCAGAGATATTGTCGTTTACAAAGGCGATAACTCCGTCAAACCCCTTTGCCAATGCAGCGGTGTCTTGGTTTAATTTGTTTTCGAAGTATTTGATTTTGTACCCGGTCCCCAGCTTATCAAAGAAATTGTGGTCATAGGGCTTTGTGTCAAAAAATGCTATTTTTTTCAATTATATATCTCCTTACAGGCTATCAAAGGCAGGTCAGAATAGATTTAGTCGGGCAGACCGGCTCACACTTTCCGCAGTTTACACACTTATCTCTATTTATAACCGCAAGACCTTTATCAAAGTATATAGCGTCATATTCACAGGCGCGAAAGCACAACCGACACCCTATACAACCGACAGAACAAACCTTCCTGGTTTGGGCGCCCTTGTCTGTATTGGCACAGAGCACCAAAGGTGTAGTCTTCTTGGGTAGCATTTTTATAATTCGTTTTGGACATGCTGTCACGCACAGCCCACAGGCAACACAGTTGTGGGGATCTACCACAGCCACCCCGTTGATTATCGCCAAGGCGTCGTAGTTACAGACCCGCACGCAGTCCCCCAGACCGATACAGCCGTACCCGCATTCCCCGTCACCGCCGTACATTTCTGCGGCGGCACTACAGGTTTCTATCCCTTGATACTCAAACTTCTTGTTTGTATGGTCAAAGCTTCCCTGGCAATATACCACTGCCACTCGCTTGTCGGCAGCCTTTGCCTCTACCCCCAATATCTCGCTTATCTTTACCGCGGTTTCATCCCCGCCAACGGTGCACAGGGTGGTCTTGACCTTACCGGTGGACAAAGCCTGGGCGTATGCCATACATCCGGAATAACTGCAGGCTCCGCAGTTGACTCCGGGTAGAATTTCTACTATTTTTTCTGCGGTTTCGTTCCCCTTTACTCCCATAAAGTAGTTCGCAACCGCAAGTCCAAGTCCTGCCAACGCACCGACCCCGGCTACCAAAATCACCGGAAGGATGATAGATTCCATCTTATATTTCCCCTTTTATAACAGCTTATCCGCGATACCGGCAAACCCTCCGAAGGAAAGCGCCAAAATTGCGGCGCTCACCAAAGTAATGGGCATACCTTTCAAAAACTCGGGTATGTCACTGTCTTCGAGACGCTCTCTTATCCCCGAGAACAGCACCATTGCCACGAGATAACCAACCCCGGCTCCCAAAGTCGTAAATATGGCATGCAAGAACCCATAGTCTCCCCCGCTCTTGTCGATTACCAGAATAGTAACCCCCAAGACCGCACAGTTTGTGGTTATAAGGGGGAGATATATCCCCAATGCGTTATACAAAGAGGGAATGTATTTTTTTAGTACTATCTCCACTAATTGAACCAACGCGGCGATAACCAGAATAAAGAGCAATGTCTGTAGATAAGCTAAGTCTTTGGGTACCAACACATACATATAAATGGGATAGGTCACCAGCGTAGCCAAGAACATTACAAAGATAACCGCCAGACTCATTCCCACCGATGTGCTCGTC
The DNA here is from genome assembly GCA_964522305.1 of uncultured Oscillospiraceae bacterium. GTDB lineage: Bacteria > Bacillota > Clostridia > Oscillospirales > CAG-382 > UBA1049. Next base: position 6,298 of record CAZFVM010000017.1, on the reverse strand, counting down.
TTCTTTGAAACCCCAAGGAAAGGGCAAACCCCAAGGAACTTGTTTAACACAAAGTTCTCGGTGAGTATGGCTACCAAGAAGACCCCTATCAATGCCTTAAGCATCTCCCTCACCTCCCTGCTCTATACTGCCGCAGGCTCCGGCTGCGGGACACCCGGCGCACCCGTCCTTTGTCTTTTTCTTTGGTTTTTTCTGCAGCTTTGTGGACAGGGCAATCAACATGCCGTATACAAAGAATCCACCGGCGGGCATTGCAAAAATCATGATGGGGGTAAAGACATCCCCGGGCAGCAGCTCGTATCCAAAGACCTTGCCGCTGCCGAGAATCTCCCGTATCAAACCCATCAAAACCAATGCCGCCGTGAACCCTATCCCCATGCCGGCTCCGTCGGCGATGGAAGAAAATATCCCGTTTTTGGAAGCGAAGGCTTCCGCTCTGCCAAGGATAATACAGTTTACCACGATTAAAGGCAAATACAGCCCCAGGGTTTCGTTAATCTCCGGCGCATAAGCTCGTACCAATAACTGAACAATAGTAACGAACCCGGCGATAACCGTTATAAACGCAGGTATCCTCACGGTTTGGGGAATAAATCGACGAATAAGGGATATAACAATATTCGAACCAATCAAAACCGCGGTGGTCGCCAACCCCATATGAAATCCGCTCATGGCTCCGGTGGTGACCGCCAGAGCGGGACAAGTCCCGAGGAGCAGCACCAACACCGGATTATCCTTGATTATTCCTTTAAAAAACTCATAGGAGAATGACTTTTTTTCGGGTTTTGTGTTCATTTTATAATTCCCTTTTATGTAAAATGTTTTTTGTTAACCTATCATGCTAAAAGAGTATATAGCAGAATTAACGCCCTTAACCACGGCAGTAGAAGAAACCGTTCCGCCGGTTATAGCATCAAGTCCATCGCCAATCTCTTTTTGTTCGGTCATACCGACAAACTGTTCCAAGAACTCGGCGCTTGCAATAGGTCCGCCAAACTTGGGTGTCTCTTCATGATCTGCGATAAACACTCCTGTAATCGCACCCTCGGTATCAAAACCTACTAACATGGTAATATCACCTTTGAAGCCTTCTTCCACTACAGTTACAATAACTCCGACTGTTTCTCCGGTTCTGTTTTTAGCTTCTTCCATCGAGGTGCCCATAGAACTATAGGTCGTAGCTCCGGGAGCCAGCAATCCCTTGCCATAGGCAAAATATGCGTCAAGCGCGGTATTTACACCTTTAAGTACTGCGTTAGAGGTTACGGTTCCGCCGGTTATGGCATCAAGACCCTCACCGAACTCCACTCCCCTTGCAGCCCCTTTGAACAAATCGAGGAACTCTCTATCTGTCGCCGGTGAGCCTATCTCGGGGGTTTCGTTGTGTTTGACTACCTCAACATCAATTACTCTGCCGTTTGTTCCCACACCTACCACTAAGTCGATAGGACCTTTAAATCCTTTTTCTCTTACTACTACGGCAAATCCGAGAGTCATTCCTTCCTCGTCCTTACCTTCGAGTATACCGTTCCCAAGATGCACAAAATCAGTAGCATCCGGCAACACCTTGTTGAGTTCTCCTGTTACCATCTTAAACAAGTCAAGGGCTTTGTTTACTCCCCTTGTGACCGCTCTGGAAGTAACAGTGCCGCCGCTAACCGCGTCTATTTCTTCCCCAAGGTTTACTCTGCCTTCTGTTCCCACAAACTGGGATAAGAACTCTTCTTCGGTGGCAGGAGAGCCGATTTCCGGAGTTTCTTCATGTTCTGCAACAATAACACCGGTAACCGTACCTTCGACATCTACTCCGACAATCATCTTTATGTTGCCCTTGTAGCCTCTTTCGATAACATCAAAACGATAACCGATAGCTTTGCCGTCTTTGTCCATAACTTCAAGCACGCCGTCCAAAACCTCGGATACACTGACTGCTCCGGGCAATACGGCAATGGTGTCTTCGTCAGCTCCGTCACCGGTGTCACCACTGGTGTCATCGCTTACGTCGCCACCCTGCGCTCCGGTTATCTTGGCAAATTCTGTCAGTGCCTTGTTTACCGCGTTTCTAACCGCTTTTGAAGTAACTGTGGCTCCGCTCTTTCCGTCGATACCGTCCGTGCCCAGCTCACCTATGGTGCCGGTACCCTTATACTGCTTCAGATAATCCTCGACCAAAACATCCTCGCCGATGTTTGGGGTCTCAAGATGACTAATGGTGCTGATTCCGGTAACTTTACCATCCATATCCACACCGATTAGCAGGCTTATTTTGTCCACATATCCCGATTCGGAAACCTTAAAGCTATAACCGATAATCTTTCCTGCCGAGTCTTTGCCGGCATAAACTTCGCCTTCAAAGTCTGTGGTTTGCTTTTCAAAGCTCTTTCCCTCAGGGAGCACTGTCTGTAATTCTTGATTGATCTTGTTTTGCTCTTGTTCGTCAATAGCGTCCTTTGTACAGCTGTGAACAAAAGCCAAAGAGGCTGCCGTCAACGCGCATATAATGAGTAAAGTAAGCGCAGGACGGATAATTCCCCATAGTTTTTTTGATCCGGTTTTTTTCATTTCTTTTTTTACACCGCCTTTTTCTTTCCAAAAGTTTTAGTTATTGTTTTTCTATCTATATAAGGTGTAAGCACATTCATTATAAGCACGGCGTAGGACACTCCTTCCGGAAGCGACCCATATAATCTTATTAATACTGTTATAACTCCGCACCCAACACCAAATATAACTTTTCCTTTGTTTGTAAGAGGGCTGGTGGCATAATCCGTTGCCATAAACACCGCTACAAACAAAACTCCCCCTGCCAACACCTGGAACCATGGGTCTGCCCCCAAAACATAGGACAATAGCGCAACCGTTCCGACAAAGGCAACGGGGATAATAGGCTTTATCACCCTTCTCATCAACAGATAAGCGAACCCTATCAGTATTGCCCAGGCACAGGTTTCCCCCATACTTCCACCAACGTTATTACCCAAGAACATATCGAGGTAAGATATTTGTTCTCCCCCGGTTACCACACCATCCAAAGGGGTGGCGCCGGTTATTCCATCGGTTAAGGGGGTAAGCGCTCTTCCGATTTCTCTTGCTGCCGGCCAAGTCGCCATAGCCGTAGGGAAGGATACCACCATGGCAACCCTTGCGGTTATCGCAGGGTTTACAAAATTTTGACCTATACCGCCAAAGAACTGCTTTGCCACTACAATTGCCACCACACATCCAAAGAAAGCATAAAACAGATTGATATCTGCCGGCAAAGAAAGCGCCAGCAACGCTCCCGTAACTACCGCCGACAAATCCCCCACCGTGACATCCCGCTTCATAGCTTTGCGACTCAAAAACTCTAATACCACACAGGATGCAATACAAAAAGACACCACCAGCAACACCCTGTAACCAAAGAAATATGTCGCCGCCATCACCGCCGGGACCAATGCCAAAAGCACATCCCCCATAATTATGGCGGTGCTGTCCTCCCCTCGAAAGTGGGGAGACGAAGAAACATAAAGCTTGTTTTTCATTATTTTACCCCGCTAACTGCGTTTTTTCAAATATTGTTTGCCCACTCGGATAGATTGAAGCAAATGTCGGTGGGCGGGACAAACGAAACTACAAGATCCACATTCGATACAATACATTATATCATGTTTTTTCATCCTGTCTTCGTCTTTTTTTGCAGACGCCATATCCAAGGTCACAGGCATCAGTCCCATGGGACAATTATCTATACATTTACCACACCTGATACAGGCGTTTTGTGTCTTGATTATCGAGTCTTCTTCGTCAAAAGCAAGGACTGCATTAACTTGCTTCATAATAGGCAGGCTATCGTCGCTTAAGGCTATTCCCATCATGGGACCACCATAGACTATCTTCTTTGGCGGTACTTTATATCCTCCGCAAAACTCTATGACATCCTTGACAGAAGTGCCTATAGGCACTATGACGTTTTGGGGATTAGCTATGGCGCTGCCGTCCACCGTAACCCTCTTTGACACCAAGGGCATCCCGGTCTTTAGATACTCTGCCACAAAGGACACCGAAGTCACGTTCATAACAAGACACCCCACATCACAGGGTAACTTGCCGGGGGCTACTCGCCGACCGGTACAGGAGCGTATCAGCATCTTTTCGGCGCCTTGAGGATAAGCGGTCTCCAGCTCCAACACCTTCACCCTGTCTTGAGGGTCATATCTTTCACTTTCGGCGATGGCTGTTAACTGCTTTATCGCTTCGGGTTTGTTCTTTTCCACTCCGATAATGAGCCGCTTTATACCGAGCATATCCTTTACGGTGTATATGCCGGACATAACGCTCCAGGAGTTTTCTAATATTTCGCGATTATCGCTGGTTATAAAGGGCTCGCATTCCGCCGCATTTATAATCAAGGTATCTACATCCTTATCCGGCGCTATCTTTAGCTTTGCGTGGGTAGGAAACCCGGCGCCTCCCAGCCCCACCAACCCACTTTCTCTGATCGCCGCCAAAAACTCCTCTAAGTTCTCAACCTTTGGCGGGGTGACAGGGGCAAGGGTGTTCTTTCCGTCGGATTTAATCTCTATATATTGAGCACTGTCTCCCGAGGGTAAAGTAAGCTCCCCAATGGCAGAGACAACTCCACTCACCGAAGCGTGGATAGGAGCGGATATATGGGCATTGCTGTCCCCAATCTTTTGCCCCACAGCCACCTCATCCCCTACCTTAACCAAAGGCTCACAGGGATACCCCATGTGCATGGAAAGGGGGATGCGGACAACCTCCGGCGCCGGCATAACCAGACTCATGGAGCCTGCCGTGTTTTTATAATCGGGAATCTTCAACCCGCCTTTTGTCGAAAACGGTCTTTTCGGGAAGGATGCACCTTTCATTCCGACCTCCGTATTGTTATAGGAATCTTCCATATATGTAGCAAAATAATGCAATAAAATCCCGGTGATACTGCCCGTCGCCACCGACACGATTATTAGGTAGGGCAGATAATAGAATATACCTTTGTTGGTCAATAGATAAGCTATCAGGATTTGCCCCGTGTTGTGGGCAACCGCCGCCAAAACTCCTATGCCTATATATCCGTTCTTGCCTTTGTTTCGTTTGAGTAACAGCCCTGCAACCAAAGTGCTAAGCACCCCGCCGGCAAGACTCATCAAAAACGCAGTAAACCCTCGGGTGACCAATACGAACATCGCCTTTAACACCACTATGACAAGGGCGTTGTATACAGAGAAGGTCTTCGCCGTATACATGGTAATAACATTGGACAACCCGGGCTTGGAGCCGGGAGGCAAAAACGCCACAGAAGGTAATAGCCCCTCTAACGCCGATATCGCAATAGCTAAAGCGGCAAGCAAGCCGTTTGTAGTAAGTTTCTTATATTTCTTCATATTAACTTTGAACCCAAGAGGAATGTCCCTTTGTAGGGGCTATGCCCCTCTAACGCCGATATCGCAATAGCTAAAGCGGCAAGCAAGCCGTTTGTTGTGAGTTTTTTGTATTTCTTCATATTAACTTTGAACCCAGGGGAAAAGTCCCTTTGTAGGGGCTATGCCCCTCTAACGCCGATATCGCAATAGCTAAAGCGGCAAGCAAGCCGTTTGTTGTGAGTTTCTTATATCTTTTCATATTGATTTTATCCGGTCATGGCGTCAAACTCCGGCTCCCCCTCCCCTTCGATTCTCACACTAACCCTCTGGGGCAGGCAGACCAATATTTGCCCTACCTTATTTATGGTTCCGCCTTTGACACAAACCTGACTCGGACAAACCGACCGAACAAACCTCGCACCGCTTTTATCGATGACAATCACCGTGCCGTTGGTCTCTACTGTTATTTCGTCGGACAGGGAGGAGAAGTCCACCCTTTGGACGGCAACACCGTTGTGTTCTACCACGGCAATATTGCCTTCGCCTTTGTTGGCAACAACCAGTGCCAACCCGGCAACCCCCAAAAGCAGGACAATTATAATAATATCCCTTAGCTTTATCATCTTATCCCAACTCGATATATCTAATCCCGAGGTCTGCAGTAAGGTTAAAAGCTCCCCTTAACCCCTCGGTCACATAGACTGTCTTGTCCTCGGTGATAAATACTGCTTGAGCATTGTATTTGCCCAGCATCTTCAGGCTCTCTTCCTTCCCCAGAACAAAGCAGGCGGTGGACAGTATATCACTAAGCATACCGTTATTGCAATAGATACTTACGGATACCAGTTCGTTTTCTGCCGGATAACCGGTCTTGGGGTCCAAAATGTGGTGATACCGCTTGCCGTCTTGGACAAAGTATTTTTCGTAGTTGCCCG
>CAZFVM010000016.1:0-17488 GCA_964522305.1 uncultured Oscillospiraceae bacterium | reverse complement strand
TCTTTTTCTTTGACTGTAATAGATAAAGAAGTGTTTGCCGTGAATATCCACTCTAAGGTAGTCTTATCCCCGGGGACAGGCAGATTGATGTTGTTTGCCTTTACCGAAGACAGGTAGTATCCGTCGGCTGCGGTAACCGTGACCGTGACATCCTCCCCTACCTCATAGGTGTAGGTGTGGGTGTCATCTTCCACCGCCTCAACCCCCGCAGGGTCCAGCACCACCGTGGCGTTTGCCTGCTCCTTGTAGGTTATGGTGAAGGTTTCTCCTTCTGCCATTACCGCCAAAGGCGAAAAAGTTAGGATAAGCAAAAAAGAAAAGATAATCAATCTCTTAAAAAAACTTTGGTTGTGGTTCATTTTATCCTCCAAAATATAAAGATAAGGGAGCGGAAGTTTAATCTGTTTATTTCAACATAAAATCTGCTGTAGAATTTGCTTTGAGATTAAACTTAAATCTTTAAAAACCCACTGCCTTAAATTGACTTTAATGTCAGCATCTGTTATAATTTTTTGCATGAGTTGAGGTTTTTGCAAAAGTGTCTGCTCGTAATACAAAACCATATAGGATGGATGCATGTATTCAAAGCATGTATACAAATACAAGGTTTTTGCCAAAAACACAGCCACACATACTTATCAACATTATACACAATAAACCGTAAATTTCAATAGAATTAAATAAAAGAAAATATAACCAAAAAAGCAATTCGCTTAGTAGGAAGTTAAAAATAAATTGTTTGGAAGGAAAAGATGTTTTGGCGGACAAAAAGTTTGTGGAAGAAATAACCTCCATGGAGGAGGATTTTGCCAAATGGTATACCGATATCGTTAAAAAGGCGGAGCTTACCGAATACACCAGCGTTAAAGGTTGTATGGTGATTCGACCATATGGGTATGCTATATGGGAAAACATCCAGAGAATTTTGGACAAAAGGTTCAAGGATACAGGGCATGAAAATGTGTGTATGCCCATGTTCATCCCGGAGAGCTTGTTGCAAAAAGAAAAGGACCATGTGGAAGGCTTTGCCCCGGAAGTCGCCTGGGTGACCCATGGCGGAAGCGATAAGTTGGAGGAGCGGCTTTGCGTTCGCCCAACCAGCGAGACCTTGTTTTGCGAGCATTATGCCAATATAATCCATTCCTATAGGGATTTACCAAAGCTGTATAACCAATGGGTGAGTGTAGTGCGGTGGGAAAAGACAACAAGGCCGTTCTTGCGCACCAGAGAGTTTTTGTGGCAGGAGGGCCACACTATCCACGCAACGGCAGACGAGGCGGTGGAGGAGACAATCCGTATGCTAAATGTCTATGCGGATTTCTGTGCCGACAGCCTTTCCATGCCGGTTATAAAGGGTAAAAAGAGCGAGAGCGAGAAATTCGCCGGTGCCGAAGCGACTTATACCATAGAGGCTTTGATGCATGACGGGAAGGCCTTGCAGGCAGGAACCAGCCATTATTTTGGAGACGGATTCGCCAAGGCATTCGACATTATGTATACCGATAAAGAAAACAAAAAAGTCTATCCCCACCAAACTTCCTGGGGGGTAACCACTCGTCTTATAGGTGCTGTTATTATGACCCACGGAGATGATAACGGATTGGTCCTTCCTCCGCCGATTGCCCCTATTCAAGTGATTATTATCCCGATTGCCCAGCATAAACCCGGAGTTTTGGAGAAATGTGAGGAAATTCGGGATTTATTGAAGGATGATGTTCGAGTAAAAATCGATAGCAGTGATAACTCCGCCGGATGGAAATTTGCGGAATACGAGATGAAAGGGGTGCCGGTGAGGATAGAAATCGGGCCCCGGGACATAGATTCCGGGCAATGCATTATGGTAACCAGACATAACCGAGAGAAGGAAGTAATTTCCCTATCGGATATCCAATCTGCGGTGGAAAGAAAGCTGGAAGAAGTGAGGATTGGGCTATATGAGAAGGCTCTGCAAAACCGTCGAGAAAGATCCTATGAAGCTTCTACCCTGGACCAAGTTAATGATGCCATATCTGAGAATGGTGATGGGTTTGTAAAAGCTTCTTGGTGCGGAAACCCCGACTGCGAAACCGGAGTAAAGGAAAAAACCGGGCTCGGGTCTCGATGTATTCTCGAAGAAGAGGATGCGGGAGAAAGCCTGTGCGTTTATTGTGGTAAGCCTGCAGAGCATGTGGTTATCTGGGGAAAATCTTATTAAGACGAGTTTTTTAGATTAGAAATGGATAGATTATGTTCCTGCGGGAGGATACGAACCCGCAGGAACATTTTTTTCTTTTGACGGCAGTGTTAGAGGCTTTTGGCGGCTTGACTAAAAGGCTCTAAAGAGGTAAAATGACATTGTTAAGCAAAGGGCTTAGAAACGCCTTGAAAAACAGCTTTAACAGCAAAAATAAGACAAGGACGGAAAACCGATGTCAAAAACAATAACAAAACCCCTTGATAAATTCGACAATATAAAAGACAGTCCCCAAAATGCTCCTTTTTCTGCCGAAGCGATCAAGCAATCCAGGATTGCCTCTAATTTGCAAATAACCTCTTTTTTGCATTCTCGGTTGGATTTGCGAGGCAAAACCGTCTTTACCTTTAGTGAAGGTGAGAACGACAGGGATAAGTGTCTTAACAGATATAACGACTGTGCTTTTTCGGTGGAAAAGCGCAGAGATATATATCGACTGGGGATTCATGTAGCCGACGCAGATGAATATGTGCCGGAGGGCTCACCCTTAGACCTGGAGGCTAAAGCAAGAGGAGGCAGTGTTTTCCTGCCCGGTAAGACCCTGCATATGCTGGAAGAAGAGGTATATAACAAGATTTGCTTTCTCGAGGCAAACAAAGACAGGTTAGCGGTTTCTATATTTTTGGATATAGATAAAGACGGCAGGGTGTTGTCCCTGGAGTTTTACGAGAGCGTGATCCGAGTCGCCATAAATTGCATGTTTTCTGAGGTTGACTCTTTGTTGTCAAGTATGGACTCTTCTTCGGTGTTGCCTTTGAGGGAAAAATATGCGCCTTTGATGCCCCATCTTACCGGACTTTACGAACTTGGAGCAACCTTGTTGTCAAAAAGAAACAAGAACAACATATCTGTGTTCAAAAGGGTGGATTTGGAATATAAGTTTGATGACGATGGGGCGCCTGAGGATATCAAGTTTGGCAGATATTATGATGTCCAACAATTGGCAAGGGAATTGCTGATTTTTGCCGGCAGGACCATTGGAGAGTATGTTAAAGAAAACTCCCTGCCCTGGTTGTATGCCTGCAGACCCTTTATAGAGTCGGACAAAATGAAAGAAATAACTCCGGTACTGGGTATAAAGGCGGAGGTTAGGGAGAAAATGACAGAAAAAGAGATCCAAGATGCAATTTTTGCCCACGCCATGGATAACGGAGACATAAACGCAGTAAGATTATTGGCATCAAAAGAATTGCCCGCAATGCAATACGCTTTGCAGCCCATTGATCATTCTTTTTATGGTGGACCCTATGTACGGTTTGCTTATCCTTCTTCCAGGTACGCAGACCTTGCCGTTCAAAGACTTCTAAAAACCTTGTCTACGGCAAAGGGGGAAATAACAAATGTCAACATTTCCAAGCAAAGGAAGAACGTTGCGGAAGCTGCGATTATAGCCAACGCCGCAGAAACTCGAAGCAGAGAATGGAGAACAAAGGTTTCTGAAGAGTTTGTCCATTTGTTGTTAGAAGGGGACTCCGAAACACCCCGAGAGGCCTTTGTGTGTGATATAACCGGTGAAAAAATGAAAATAGTGCTTACTTATGGTATAACAGGGGAATTATTGCTTTCGGCTGACGGAAGCAGACTGTTAAAAGTCGGAGAAAAAATCCAAGTCAAGCCCTCCGGCGTATATAGTAGACAAACCCCGACCTTTGTATTGGCGTGAAAAAATGTTCCACGTGGAACATTGGTATTTGTATAGTAAACAAAAAACTAAAACGTTCCACGTGGAACATTTTTGTTTTTGAACATAGGAGAGGCGGTGTTGGTTATAAACAGAAAGGCTGTTTTTGTGTGTATCGGGGTGATTATCCTGGGTTTTACCCTGGTTTTGTCCTCCTGTGAAAATATCGTATTAACTCCGGAACAAAGCAGACCTTCTATAGGAAAAGTAGAAGAACAGGAGGTTTCCTCCCTCCCGGATAAGAAGGAATACGAAGGCTACGTATATACCATAGCGGTTTCCGATGGAACTCGTGAGAGTTTTTTTAGCTCCGAGGAGGGAGAAAGCATACTGGAAAGTGCAGTTGTTGCCCGAAACAGCTTGGTCGAAAGTAAATACGGTATCGAAATCACAGAAAAAAAGGTAAAGGAAAGCAATGCGTTGTCTCAAGTACGGGATGCGCAGCGAGCGGGTGGTCAATTTGCGGACTTGCTTTGCCTGCCCGGTGAGGTCTTGGTGCCCATGGCAGAGGAAAAACTGCTTTATAATTTGCTTGCTACCGGGCAATTGAACATAAATAGCAAATACCTTGACTCTGATAACATTATGAATATCACTGCCAACAACTCCCTTTATATGCTATATGACAGCGCCGCTCCTTTTTATGACGAGACTTATGTGGTTTTTTGCAACCTTAACCTTATAAGAGAGATGGGACTTAAGGATCCGTCTTACTTAGTCTGGGAAGGCGAATGGACCTGGGAAAGGTTTGTATATTATGCGGAAACCGTAGCTCATCGGGTGGTAAACAAAGAATCTGCCGATGTGGTTGAAGATATCTATGGGTATGGTTCTTATTTTGGTGAAAGCAATCTTGTGCAAAGTATTTGGCAAAGTTACGGGACCCCATACTTTGGAAACACCTATAAAAAAGCGGTGGAAGCCCCTTCGAACACAAAGGATATAATGGCTATAATAGGAGAGATAAAGGGGATAATGGGGAGCAAAAGCAGATATCCCCTACAGGGCAGAGACGCTTTGAAGGCTTTTGCAGACGGAAGGTTGGGGTTTTTGTTTCACAAGTTGGATTATTCCGCTGCTTTTGACGAAGATTGGAATGAATGGTGTGTTTTGCCTCTACCCAAACAAAATTCAACTTCCAAAAGATATTATTCCTTTGTGGACCCCTATGGCGCGGCTTTGGCTGTCCCTGCCGGGGTGGAAGACCCGGAAAGGAGCATCTTTTTGTTAAATGCTTTTTGTGCAGCCTCTGGAGAAGCCATGAAAAAAGCGGTTTTGGATAAGTATATCAATCTTTTCTTCCGAAACAACCAGTCTTCTGTTACTTTAGAGATTATATTGGACTCGGCATATGTGGATTTTGCTGCATTATATGGAAGCAAGTTAAAAACTCTTTCGGATATATCCACGACCCTGATTGCAAAGGCTGTTTTGGAAAAAGAGGATTTACCAAACAGGGTGGAAAGGCTACGGGAAAGATTTGAGACTTTTTCCCGAGAGATTTTTTCTTGAGTGTATAGTGGCGTGAATCCGCAAAGTAAAGGCAATAAACAAAAACAGGGTTAAGGGCTTTGATAAGGTTGATTTTGCAGAGGGCTTGTGGTAGAATACCCGTTGTAAAATATTAGATTATAAGAAATAAAAAACATTTTTTTGAGGTGGATGTCATATGTACAACAAAAAGTCCGTAGCGGATATTAATGTTTCCGGCAAAAAAGTTCTGGTTAGGTGTGATTTTAACGTGCCGTTGGATAACGGAGTTATCACCGATGACAACAGAATAGTAGGGGCACTTCCTACAATCAAGCATCTTATACAAAAAGGAGCCAAAGTCATTTTGTGCTCCCATATGGGCAGACCAAAAGGAGAGTTTAACGAAAAATTCTCTTTAAAGCCGGTGGCAGAGAGGTTATCCGAGTTATTGGGACAAAATGTCGCCATGGCAAAGGATGTGGTGGGAGAAGATGCTCGCGCCAAAGTAAACTCCCTTAAAGACGGCGAGGTTATGCTGCTTGAAAACGTAAGGTTTCATAAAGAAGAAGAGAAAAACGACCCTGAATTTGCCAAAGACTTGGCTTCCTTGGCGGAAATCTATGTAAACGACGCCTTTGGAACTGCCCATAGAGCTCATGCTTCTACTGCCGGGGTAGCAGATTATCTTCCGGCTGTGTGCGGATTTTTGATTCAAAAAGAAATAGACATCATGGGGAAAGCTCTTTCGGACCCAAAGCGACCCTTTATAGCTATATTGGGGGGCGCTAAGGTTTCGGACAAAATTGGGGTTATCAACAACCTTATAGAGAAAGTAGATGTGCTGATTATCGGCGGTGCCATGGCGTATACTTTTGACAAAGCCTTGGGAGGAAACATAGGAAAATCCCTCTTCGAAGAAGATAAGCTGGATATGGCGTTGGAATTGATGAAAAAAGCCAAAGAAAAGGGTGTCGCTTTCCTTTTGCCCACAGATACAGTGTGCGGAACCGAGTTTTGCAACGACTGTGAGATAGGCATATATGATACGATGAACATTCCCGACGAATGTATGGGGCTGGATATAGGTCCAAAAACCATAGATAAATTTAGCGCAGCCATTAAAGGTGCAGGAACAGTCGTCTGGAACGGACCTATGGGGGTCTTTGAGATGGATAACTTTGCCAAAGGGACCAAGGCGATCGCCGAAGCAGTAGCTCAAAGCGGAGCTATATCCATAATCGGAGGCGGTGACAGTGCAGCTGCAGTAGAGAAGTTTGGACTTGCGGACAAGATTACCCATGTTTCTACCGGTGGAGGAGCTTCGCTGGAGTTCTTGGAGGGGCTTGTTTTGCCAGGTATTGCTTGTCTTGAGGACAAATAACAAAAAAATAAGCCCAATGGGCAACTCAACTTGCCCGAGGAATAGAATACAGGAGAATAATTACAATGAACAAAGAATTTAGAAAAGCGGTAATTGCCGGGAACTGGAAGATGAACAAGACCCCTGCAGAAGCGATAAAGCTTATTGAAGAGATAAGAGAACAAACTCGGAATATTGATACAAATAACTGTGATTTTGTAGCATGTGTCCCCTACACCGACATCGGAGTGGCGGTAGAGGCGTCAAAGGGCAGCAATATCAAAATAGGAGCCCAAAACTGTCATTGGGAGGCGTCCGGCGCATATACCGGAGAGATCAGCCCCCAAATGCTGAAAGAATGTGGTGTAGATTATGTTATAATCGGCCATAGCGAAAGGCGCCAGTACTTTGGAGAAACGGATTTAACCGTTAATAAGAGGACAAAGGCTGCCCTGGATGCAGGATTGACGGTTATTTTGTGTGTGGGAGAACTCTTGGAGCAAAGGGAACAGGGAGTTACCGGAGAAATCGTGTCCCTGCAGACAAAGATAGGGCTAATGGATGTTACAGAAGAGCAGTTGCAAAGAATAATCATTGCTTATGAGCCGGTTTGGGCGATAGGCACCGGCAAAACCGCTACCGCAGAGCAAGCTGATGAGGTTTGCGGTATTATCCGGGATGTCTTGACAGAGCTGTATTCCGAGGACACTGCCAAAACAATCACCATTCAATATGGTGGGTCCATGAATGCCAAGAACGCCCGGGAACTGCTGTCCAAGGAGCATGTAGACGGAGGATTAATCGGAGGTGCCTCACTGAAGGCAGAGGACTTTGCCGAAATTATTAAGGCGACCAATCAATAACCCGCAACCATACACAGCATGAGGATAGTGATAAAAGAATAATTAATAATCACTAAACACAGCATTTAAACCTGAGAAAAATAAAAAACACGCCATATACTGACTAATTAAGTCTTTTTATGGTGTGTTTTTTTATATTCTATTGCACTTCGCCGGGATTTTGTTACAACCTTAAAATTTTTACTTTAAAGCTTTATTGTTTTGGAACACCTCAGTTTATTCAACTGCTACTTCTTTTATCTCTCCGGGTTCTTCTTTTTCTTTTTCCGGAAGGATAATATTGATTTCTGCCGGCAGGACTCTTACCGTTGGGTTAGTCATGGGTATGATTTCCCCATCGATATTAATATCTATTGGGTTGTCGGCGAAGATTTCAACCTTTTTGCATTGCATATGGGTAGCATACTTCTCCATTTTTTCTAAATGTTCGCCTTTTTTGTAATATGAAGCAAGGGTGGCAAATATAAACCTGGAAATAGGCTTTATTCGGATTAAATCCATCACTCCGTCGCTTATATCGCTGTAGGGAGAAGCCTTAAACCCTCCGCCATAGAATACTCCGTTGGCAAAAACCGCAAAGAGATAACCCTTTTCGAAGTCGGTGAGTTCTTCCCCGTCGACGAACAGTGTAAAGGGATAGCGTAAGCGGGAAATAAAGGAGCGCATAACTGACATGTTATATGCCATGCTTCCGCTGACTAAGGGGATTCTCTTGAACTTTGAGACCCTTTTGCCTACCATAGCGTCAAAGCCTATGGAAGCGATGTTTATGCTTATACTCTCTACTTCGTTATTTTCATCGGTTATAGAGATGAGATCGCAGTCCAACACTTCCCCTTTTATCATATCCGCCAAAGACCTGAATCTCTCTCTGGGAATATCCGAAAAATATCTGACAAAATCGTTGCCCGAGCCGATGGGTATAACCCCAACGGCGCAGTTTTTTTCCGGTCCTTGATATTTGTAAACTCCGTCTACTACTTCGTTTAGCGTTCCATCCCCTCCGCAGGAATAAATCCGCAGAAACTCCCCTTTTTCCAGGTTGCTAAGAGCTTCTCTTACTATTTCGGTGGCGTGTTTGGGATATTCGGTAATCCGAATATCGTAGGGCTCGGCAATCTCCAGCCGCAAGATAGCGGAAGATACCAATTCGCTTCTGTCTTTTTTGCCCGCTGCCGGGTTTATGACGAACAAATGTTTGTGCATGTTTTCACCTTTGTATATTTGGTTTTCTTTTACTAATTAAGGATAAAGGGGGACTTTTGCCTGGGTGCTTTTTTGATATACCCGAGGATAGATCGGTCCTCGGAACAACCGGGGTTTTTGGCTAAAGATATGATGTTCTCTGCCCTTTCTTGGAAGAGATAGGCTTTTTGCTCCGGCTCGGGAAGATCGTCTGCGTGGGAGGGCTTTGTGATTATCGGGATTTGAATAGTTTTTTTGTACTCGGACAAAAAGACTCTGCCCGTTGAATTAGCAGCCAACAGGGTAGTGAAGGTAGGTTTACATAATGTTTGTTCCCCGGTAATACCAAAGACCATTGACAGTATGCTTCTTCTTACCCGTGCCGAAGTGTAGAGGTTGTTTTGACAGGATTCGGTGAGACTATAAAAAGAAGAAAAGACCTCGGACTTTGAGCGGATAATGTGATAGAGGTCTGTAGGTGTGCTGTAATAGACTTTTTTTGGGTGTTTTGGCAGAGTTCTTAACATACCTATGATAAACTGAGATAAATTCTCGGTGCTGTTGGGAAAAAGAGACTCCGGCAGCTCTCTGTAGGCATTTGCACTGCACTCCGGCAGAAAGGATAGAATCTCATTTTTACCTCCTCGCCCACGTATATAGGAAGAAGACCGTAGGGTGGTGTCTCTAATCACCGGATGGGTATTAAGGGCATAATTATTACGTCTTATTGCAGATAGATATTCCAAAGTTAGGATGTTGTTAGGTTTTTGGATTATTTTGCCGTATTTGGGTCCCAGAATTTCGGAGACCAAAACCTCGATTGCCTTGGGGTATGAGAGGTTTTTTTGGGTCTTTATAAGCTCTGACAGCTGCGACTTGAAGTCATTGGAATCCATAAGTCGGGAAAGATCGGTCAACAGCGAAAAATTGTCTTCACAGCCAAACCCCAGGGCATCAACACCCAGCAGGTGGGCTATGGTTACCCCTGCATCGGCAAAATCCGTGGCGGACAACATACAGTAGGGGAAGGGCAACTCCAATACTAAGTCAGCTCCACACAGGACAGCGGACTTTGCCCTTATGTACTTATCTGCCACCGAAAGCTCTCCTCTTTGAACAAAGTTGCCGCTCATAATACATACAACACCATCGTACTTCTTCTTCAAGGTTTGAATCTGAAAAAGGTGCCCGTAGTGAAAGGGGTTGTATTCGCAGATAATGGCAACATACTGTTTCTGTGGCATATATTGACCTCTCTGTCTTAGGAAAACATACAAAGTGATGCAGGAAGCTGGGATAAAACAACCGGTAAGTCCTAAGGGACGTCTGTTTTGGCTGTTACCCTTGATTTTTGGAGCATGGGATAGTATAATCTATTCTGATAAATATAAAGTAGGTTACCGCTATTGTCGGCCCTTCTTTTTTGTAAAAATAGACAAACTATATATTGACAGTATAGTTAATTTGCACCTGAAAGTCAATATAAGTAAAAAGGAGTAATTTGATGTTTGTTCTTGTAGTGAATGCCGGTAGTTCTTCTTTGAAATATCAACTTTTTGACATGAAAAGCAGGACTGTTATGGCAAAGGGGTTGTGTGAAAGAATCGGTATAGACGGAAGATTAAAGCACGAAGTCTCTAACAAAAAACAGGTTATCAAAGATATACCCATGCCCACCCATGCCCAGGCAGTTGTGGCGTTGGTGGATAGCTTGACCGACCCTAAGATCGGTTGTATTTCGGATATGGATGAAATAACCGCGGTTGGGCACCGTATAGTCCATGGCGGCCCTTGGTTTACCGAAAGCGTGGTTGTGGATGAAGAAGTGCTGGCAAACCTGGAAAAATGTGCTGAGATTGCACCTTTACATACCGTTCCCCATTTGTTGGGGATAAAGGGATGCACCCAAGTCATGCCAAAAACCCCTCAAGTCTTGGTACTGGACACCGCTTTTCATCAGACCATGCCGGAGCACGCCTATATGTATGCCATACCCTATGATATATACAAAAAACATAATATTCGGCGTTATGGGTTCCATGGGACTTCCCACCGCTATGTATCTGCCAAAGCCGCGGAGCTTATGGGCAGGGAAGTGGAAGGGACCAGAATAGTTACCTGCCACTTGGGTAACGGCTCTTCTATTGCGGCGATCAAAGACGGCAAAGTAATGGATACCAGCATGGGGTTTACGCCGCTGGAGGGACTTATGATGGGGTCCCGATGTGGTACGATAGACCCGGCTATTATTCCCTTTATTATAGAAAAAGAAAAAATTTCCGCCTCGGAAATGACGGTATGGCTAAACAGACAATGCGGGTTTTTGGGAGTATCCCAGGTTTCCAGTGATTTGAGAGAAATTTCTGATGCTATAAACGCAGGTAACAAACAGGCAAAACTGGCGTTGGATATGTTTAACTATCAGATAAAAAAATACGTTGGGTCTTATTCTGCGGTGATGAACGGGCTGGATTGCGTGGTGTTTACCGCAGGGATAGGGGAGAACAACCCATTTATTCGCAGTGAAAGTCTGAAGGACCTGGATTATTTGGGGATTGAGATTGACGAAAAGAAAAACAACTCAAAGAATCCCTGTGAGATAAGCACCAAGAACTCTAAGGTCAAGGTATACGTTATTCCCACCGACGAAGAATTGGTAATAGCCACCGACACCGAAAGACTGGTGCGAAAACAGCTAAACTAAAAGAAACATCTAAATTTCATACAAGGTAAAAAATAGATATAGGAGGTAAGTGCCATGAAGTGTAACAACTGTGGACACGAGAACAAACAAGGAGCCCAGGTTTGCAAAAACTGCGGAGCCAATTTATATCAAGCAAACTCAAAAGACTGTGATAAGATAATAAACATTTTATCTTATCTGTGGATTCTTTTCTTTTTGCCCCTGGTGGTCTGTCCGGGCTCTAAGACCGGAAAGTTCCATGCAAACCAAGGATTGACCCTGCTTATAGTAGGGCTTGTCGGTTCGATTGCGATATATTTAGTTGGTATGGTAGTTGGCTTGATTCCTCTGTTAGGTTGGATAATAAGCGGACTGATTTCTTTTGCCTGGTCTGTGGCGATGCTGGCTCTTATGATAATAGGTATGCTCAACGCCAACAAGTCACTGGAAAAACCTTTACCCGTAATCGGCAAGCTTTTTACTTTGATTAAGTAAAGCCAAAACGATAAAAAACAAACACCGAGCTTTTGTAGTAGAGCTCGGTGTTTTCGTTTGTTTGATATACTTTTTAATCAACCGTAATAACGGTTATTTTGTTTCTTTTGCGATTTGCTTGCCGTATTCAAAGGCAGATTCTTTCGCTGAAACATCCGGTGTCCAAAGATGGCGAATTCCTTCTCCGATTATCTCAAACCCTGCGGAGGTCAGTTGCTCGTTTAGCTGCTTTACCGCTTCTCCGGTCCAACCGTAGCAACCAAAGGTAGCTGCTTTCTTGTTCTTGAACTTCATAAGCTTCATCAGGTGGACAAAGCCCACTACCGAGTGCATGGGACCGTTACCCATGGTAGGGGAGCCTATGGCTACAGCCTTCGACTTAAAGACCTCGGTAATAAGGTCGTTCTCGTCACACTTTGGCAGATTGAACAGCTTGACGGTTGTGTTGGGTGACTCGCTTCGTATCCCCTCGGCGATGTTCTCGGCAAGGGTTAAAGTACCGTTCCACATGGTGTCATAGATTATGGATATTTGGTCCTCTTGATAATCCTGAGCCCATTGCACGTATTTCTCGATTATCTGTCCCGGGTTATCCCGCCAAATAACACCGTGGGAAGTAGCCAAAATGTCGATGGGAAGGCCAAGTCCGATAATTTCATCTAACTTCCTCCTCAAAATAGCGCTAAAGGGGGTGATTATATTGGCATAATACTTTATGGCTTCGGCAAACAGCTCGCAGGAGTCGACCTGATCGTTAAAGAGCTTCTCGCTGGCATAATGCTGACCGAAGGCGTCGTTGCTAAAAAGAATGTTGTCTTTGGTAAGATAGGTCGCCATGCTGTCCGGCCAATGGAGCATAGCCATTTCGACAAAGATAAGCTCTTTGCCGTTGCCGATATCTATTTTGTCCCCGGTCTTTACCACTCTGAAGTCCCAGTCTTCGTGGTATTGTCCCTTTAGGGATTTCACTCCGTTTGCGGAACAATAAATAGGGGTGTTGGGGATATGCTTCATAAGCTCGGGAAGGGCGCCGCTGTGGTCTACTTCACCGTGGTTCATAACGATAAAGTCGATTTTTTGCAGATCAACCTCCTGCGCCAGATTGTCGACGAACTCTTTGGCAAAGGGTGACCAGACCGTATCTATAAGGACGGTTTTTTCTTCCTGTATCAAATAAGAGTTATAGCTGGAACCCTTGTGGGTGGAGTATTCAAAACCGTGGAAGTATCTAAGCTCCCAGTCTATCTTGCCAACCCAATTTACATTGTTCTTTACGTGTTTTTTCATCTTTACCTCCTAAAAAACATATAATCTATTATAAAACTGACCTTTATTGATTGTTTTGATTAATTGTATCACGCAACGCTTTATTTATCAATCTTGAATAATTAAATATCCGCAAAATTTCTTTTGCGGATAAAGAAGCTATGGTACAAACACTATGGAAAAAACCATCTAATATGTGCAGTCATCTAAAACACTATGTTTTTTAGAAAAAGGCCATCTCAATATAATATGCTCCGACTCCGATAACAAACGCCACTACAGTGTTAATAACCGTTGCCCAAAAGGCTGCCTTCTTGTCCAGTGCGATTAAGGGGAACAAAGCGTCTCCGTCTTGGGAGATGGCGTTGGCAAATAAAGCGGAAAAGGGAAACATTCCCTTTAGATAAAGGGACACGAAAATAACCTGGGGACCGCAACCGGGGATGATCCCCAGCACAGCTCCTAGAATAACCGAAGACAAGCCTGCGGCGGTCATAAAACCCATAACGACGCTTTCGCCCCCGATGGCATACACCACTATCTCATATACAAGGTAAGCCACAAAGACCCACAGCCCTACGAAGGCGGTTTCTTGAGCATTGTGTATTAAGGTTTCTTTGAGGGAGTTTAGCTTGTGCTCTACATCCTCGTGGGTCTGGGCTTTCAAAAGCCTGGAAGCACAAAAAGAGTAAAGCAGTACAATCGCCATTCCGATTATTCCTATTATATAGCCGAGGTTTGGGATACCGAGCTGCGTGTTGAGGTCTATCTGAGTTAATTCTATTATTCCCAATACAAATCCGATGGAAAGGACAACCCAAAACACAATGTATCCTTTGTGGGTGAGCAGATGTCTGCGTTTTTCCTTACCGGCATCTTTGCCGTGGTGCAGCAACATATCGATCTCGTCCCCTTCTTCGTGACCGAAGTGTCTGAGATCTCTGGAGCGACAGGTGTGACCGTCGCATTGTAATTCGTCCAACAACGCTTCTGCTGCTTCATGCTCTTTTTGCAGGTTTTCGATAACGGGTTTCTTGGTCTTTTTTCTCAACCACTCGCCGATTCCCAGATAGTCGGTTAGATACCCGGAGGCGGTACCTACAACAAGACAGAGCAAAGTGATATAAATAAAGTCAACAGGTGCTTGGGTCAAGGTAAGGAATGCGGAATCCCCGGCAGTAGCTATAAGGGTGGCGATAACCGTTCCGAAAGAAACGGTGCCTTTGACATATAGAGGCATAATAAGGATAGAGCCTCCGCACCCCGGCAGGATACCAAGTAGAGCTCCGATAAAGGGTTGGAGCTTTTTTGCATTGGAAATGGCGTTGATAAAAGCACCTTGTTGCTTATAATCGATAAATCCAAAAAGCAACAAAACCGCTCCCACAAAAACGGTAACCTGAATAAAAGCACCTTCGGCGCTTCTTAACAGAATATCCCACATATCGGATAAAAAGCCCATTGTCAAACCTCTTTGAAATATTTTTTGTTATTATACACCAAAACCAAGGTTAGTGCAAGAAAAAAGATCTATGCTATTATCTGCAAAACCAAAAAGCGCTTTGAAAAAAACAGCATAAGGGTTGTTGAGATGAGATTTTGTGAGAGTTTGGAGAAAAAACGCAAAAAAACGCCTTTGAAAACAGATTTTGTATCCCGTATTCAAAGGCGTTTTATTTTGCTTTGGATTTGTCTTTTGTGAAGCTTGCTATCATAGATTTGAGTTTGTTACAGACCTGAGCATGCTAACTATAAAAACATTAGACAATACTGTATCGGTACAAAAAGAGACGCAAAAACAGCTATCTCAAATCCTTGACAAAGACATCGTCCTTATTTTTGGCTATGATAGTCGGGTCTTTTTTGTATCCGTTTTTTTCATAGAAGGCTTCTGCGGTATCTGTAGTCAAAATGGACTTATGCAAGCCCTTCTCTTTGAAATATGTTTCTGCAAGACGCAGCAAGCTATTGCCGTTGCCCGCGCTTCTGTATTTGCTTGCAACCCAAAACTCTCTTACAAAGCCAAATTGGGTGCTAAAAAACCAATTTGACAATAATATGGGCTGAAATTGAATAAATCCGATGACCTCATCTGTGTCCGATAACCTTACATAGGCGAGAGTATCCTTATCTTGGTTCATCTCATTAAATAACGAGTCCCAATCTTTGACGGTTATCTTTAGCTCTTCAAAATACAATTTGAAGGCTTTTTGAAAAAGCGGATTGGTAAAATCCGAGAGTAAAATGTCTTTCAATTTAGTTTCCTCCGTTTTTGTGGGAGGGTCAAAATATAGTACCCTCCCGGCTTGATATTTGTACTGCGGATACTGTGTTTTTCATAAAACATCACTCTCCTTTATAAGATAATATAAAACAGCTTAGAACCCCTGCTTTTTTGTATAAACATCAATGCAGGAAGAATATTTTGAGTAGTTTGGTATTTCACGATAGTCCTGCCCATATTTTTCCTTCGCATAGATGTCAGTTTTTGCCCATACTTTTTCATGAATAGAGTTGGGGATGTGTTGATATCCGGAATGTGCTTTGTGTTCGAGTCTGTGAATTCGCAACTTCATCTTTTCGGTGAATTCTTCTGTCAAATCCGTGGTCTCGTTATATGGTTCTTTGAAATATGATTTAACCACTTCATGATAGTTATTGTCAAACCACATATCTTCAAAACCCTTTTGTTTTAACAAATCTGCGTAATATTGGGAAATATCGCTTAGCGCTTTATTGCAGTAATCATTGTTTGCATATCGCGCGGGGTCGGCGGGGATCCCGAATGTACCATAACGAATTAGCTTTCCCGACGGCTTTAATACACGCACAATCTCTTTGATGATTAACTCCGGATTATCGACAAGATGAAGCATTGCGTTTTCTATTACAATATCAACGCTTTCGTCAGGAATTAAGAGCTCGTACGCATTCATCCGACAGCAATCAAGGTTTTTGTAGTTTTTGCCGTTCAATCGCTTTATTAGTAGTTCGAGCATGTTTTGCGAGATATCAACAGCGATTATCGACGCACCATATTTCGCAAGGGGTATGGCAGCCGAACCGAGACCCGCCCCTAAATCAAGAACGGTTATATTTGTGCCAAAAAGCTCGACAATCTTCTTTGAACAGGTATCATAAACCCTGTATTTTTGTATATCATCATTATAAATGCGTTCGGGCTCGAAATGCTCGCCGATATTATCATAACCAATATACTTATTTTCGCCGTCAATGTTCATGTTTGGCATATCTGTCATTTGCCAAACATCGTTCTTTATAGTGACATGATGCCCACATTCGCTACATGCAGGTAATTCCATAAGAGAATTACATCCCGGGCACAAGTATTTCATAGCTTTCTCCTTTGGTGTTAGGTGTTTTGTGAATATGGTAACTACTCAGTGGTTTTAAGTATAAACTCTACAGTTTCTTTACAACCCACTTATACTCCTTTGGCTCGGGATATAAAATAACCTATATAGTAATATTATATAGGTTATTTCGATTTGCTTCATGAAAAAAAGGAAACTTTTATCTACTGTTTGGTGGTCATTGTCAATTTTGGTGTTTTATGTTTGCCTTTACGGTTTTGATAGAAGAGATAAGCAGCCTGCGAATTACACCGCACTTTTGTTGCAACTTTTTGTAAGCCTCTTCATCAATATAGCATGTTTCAAACAACAATTCGAGCCAATATTCGGTCTCATAACATTCTTTTAAGGCAATTTCGAATTTTGATATAAAGTCTGCTTTACCTTGGGCATAATTTCCTTCGTGAATATTAGCTCCGATTGAGGTGCCACTACGGATGAGCTGGTTGGTAATAACATTTTCTTTCTTTGCCCGTTTTATCTCTTGGGTAATAAATATAATGTCTTTTGCAAAGTCTTTAGATTTGATTATTAATGGATTGTCCTTCATATGCACCGCCAGAATATTTATATTTATCGGTTTGGATAATTCAAATGATATTGGATTTTCCAATGAGATTACTAAGTAATGATATTCAATAAAATTGAATGATATTATATTCATCCTTATGTTTATTCGCCGCAGCGAATATCATTGCCTTATGGTAATATCATTCACGAAGTGAATA
The DNA here is from genome assembly GCA_964522305.1 of uncultured Oscillospiraceae bacterium. GTDB lineage: Bacteria > Bacillota > Clostridia > Oscillospirales > CAG-382 > UBA1049. The sequence goes on along the minus strand of CAZFVM010000016.1, from coordinate 147 downwards.
TCATTCGTCTGCAAGGATGAATATAATTGAAAATCCTATCATATGATAGGATTTTCTGGTGGAGCATAGGGGATTTGAACCCCTGACCCCCACACTGCCAGTGTGGTGCGCTCCCACACTAATCGGTAAACCACCCCAAAAAATCCT
>CAZFVM010000015.1:16741-17785 GCA_964522305.1 uncultured Oscillospiraceae bacterium | reverse complement strand
AGGGTGTTTTTTCCGATAATTCCAAGCCCTGCTTTGGCGGCTGCTTGCTTTTCATTTATCGGAGAATGGTCTGCATAACCGTAGAAGCTTTCGTTCTCAAAATGTTTGCTCAGATTAGGTATTATAATCTCATATAACCTATCAAAATACAAATGATAATCAACACTTCTTGCATATATCGAGATTCCGTCGCAATCTGTTCCCTCGAAATCGACAAAGTAAGGAACCAAAAAGACTATACAGCTTTTTAGCTTGATGTTTTGCGGTAGTAGCCTTTTATTTATTGTTTCAATGTTCTCAAAGGGAAGGACACCTACAAAATCAATATTCTCATTTTTAAAGATTTCCTGTATTGCAATAAAATTCATCATTGAATTCACCAAAAAAATGCCGCAAAACTAATAGTTTGCGGCTTTTTTGTATTTAATCAGAAGTATACGGAATAAGCGCTATTTGCCTTGCACGCTTTATCGCTTCAGTTAGCTGCCTTTGGTGTTTTGCACAAGTACCGGTTACTCTTCGGGGTAGAATTTTTGACCTTTCAGAGAGGCTTTTCCTCAGCCTGGGTACATCTTTATAATCTATTTCAACAACTTTTTCAGCACAAAAAGCACAAACTTTTCTTCTTTTTCTGTGACGCATGGGTCTTTGTGAATCTCTGTCCATAAAACGACCTCCTTTACTTATTTTTGATCAAAAGGGTAATTCGTCGTCTGCAGAGAGATCTTCAAAAGAGGATTCATCTGCAGAACTATAGTTAGGTAAGTCGCCCAAAGTGTTCCTTTGACTCGATTCATTGGATGCTCTATCAACGAAAGTTACTTCATCAGCGACAATTTCTGTTTTGTATCTTCTTTGTTGACTGGTTTGGTCAACCCAAGAGCTGGTCTGGAGAGATCCGGAAACTAATATTGCCCTACCTTTGGTAAAGTAACGAGCAACAAATTCAGCAGTTTGACGCCAACAAACAACATCAAAGAAGTCTGCTTGAACGGCATCATCAGGCTTTGCAAAGCGCCTGCCTACCGCTATTCTGATGGTGGT
>CAZFVM010000015.1:0-16731 GCA_964522305.1 uncultured Oscillospiraceae bacterium | reverse complement strand
GGTAACAGGTATTCCATTAGGTGTTTGTCTCAGTTCGGGATCCGCAACCAGATTTCCTACCATTATAACCTTATTAAAGCTTGCCATCTCTTCCTCCTTTACTTACTCTTAACAATAATAGACCGTAAGATACCATCTGTAATGTTATATATTCTATCAAGTTCTGCAGGGAAACTTTTCCCGGCGTTAAACTTAACTAGAACATAATAACCTTCTGTAAAATCATCAATAGGGTAAGCTAATCTTCTTGCTCCCCATTCGCTTACTTCGGTAATTTCTCCGTTTTCAGCAATTAGGTCAGTAAACTTCTCAACCAATGATTTAACAGATTCTTCTCCAAGGGAATTGTTCACAATGAAGATTGTCTCGTACAGTTGTTTCAGTTCCATTTTACACCTCCTTCTGGACTTTTACCGCATTTTAGCGGTTTGGCCTGTTACAAAAAGACAGGCAAGGAGAAAACATTTAAGTTTTCAATTAATATATGAAACATCAATTTTACAATCGATATTTGCACCAAAATAATTTATCACAATTATTAATCATTGTCAATACTTTTAATCGCTATTTTTCTTTAATAACTTTCTAATTCTGGATGTGCAATCAAGCAAAGGTGAAATAGAATCATCCTGCCCGAGGGTGGTGATAATCTTTGCAATGAACTTTGATAAATCTGTTTCTACAAACCAAGGGCGCTTTTTTATGTCTTCAGGAATATAAGAAAGGTTGGTTGAGTAGAGTTTAGTCAATTTCCCTTCTTCATAAAGCTTATCAAACTTTTCTACTCCCTCGGTAAAGAAGGCAAAGGTTGCGGCAACATAAATGTCCGAAACATCCTTTTTGGTTATTTCATTTATGATTTCTACTACAGAATCACCGGACGCTATCATATCATCGACTATCAAAGCCCGTTTGCCTTCCAGCGAACTGCCTATATATTCATGCTGCACTATCGGGTTTTTGCCGTTTACTATTCTAGAGTGGTCCCGTCTTTTATAGAACATGCCGACATCCAGCCCCAGCACGTTGGCATAGTAAATAGCCCTGTCCATAGCTCCGGTATCCGGGCTGATTACCGTCATATTATCCTTAAAAATATCGTCTCCTTCATTTATTATGAAGTTTTTTAACACAGAATAAGTAGGATATATATTTTCAAAAGAAGTATTAGGTATGGCATTATGTATGGTAGGATCGTGGACATCAAAGGAAATAATAGCGTTTACTCCCATATTTTCCAGTTCTTTCAAAGCAACTGCACAGTCTAGCGATTCTCTGCCTTTACGTTTATGTTGTCTGGATGCGTAAAGAAGGGGCATAATCAAAGTAATACGATTGGCTTTTCCGCCAATTGCAGACAAGACTCTCTTAACATCTTGATAATGCTCGTCAGGCCCCATTCTGTTTTCAAAGCCAAACATATTGTAAGAACAACTGTAATTACCTACATCAGTAATTATATAAAGGTCTTTGCCTCGGACTGTATCTAAGATTTTTACCTTACCTTCACCGTTAGAAAACCTAACTTGCTCAATAGGCACAATAAACTTCACATCGTCTTCTTCTATGCCTCGCATCTGTTTGATCCAGTTTTCGACCATCTCGCCAAGTTCTTTACAGCTGTTCATAACGATTAGCCCAAGTTTGCCGTGGTTAGTTACACCCTCCATAAATAACAGTACTTCCTTTCTTTTTCATGTATAGATGCTTTGCAAAAACATCAACAATTTACCAACTACATCATACATCATTTTTTATCTTTTGTATATAGCATTAGTACACAAATAATACCTGCATTCCTTCTAAAATTGCGGGAAATATCAAAATGTAGAAAAAATGTAAAAACCAACCACTACCGGTTGACAAAAACCGAGGTTTGTGTTATATTTTTCTATAAGAACAAAGGTTCGAAAGGTTGAATTATTATGACAACAAACAATTCCAAGAGCACCACCAAGAAGTCGGATAAATCTCAAGAAAAGAAATTAGCATTAGACACGGCTCTAGCCCAGATAGAGAAGCAATGTGGCAAGGGTTCTATCATGCGTTTGGGGGAGAACACCAGGATGGAGGTTACCGGAGTATCTACCGGGTCTTTATCTTTGGATATCGCGTTGGGAATCGGCGGAGTTCCGAGGGGCAGGATAATCGAGGTTTTTGGACCCGAGTCTTCGGGCAAGACCACCCTTGCTTTACACATAGTGGCAGAAGTGCAAAAAGCCGGGGGGGAAGCTGCCTTTATTGACGCAGAGCACGCACTTGACCCGGTTTATGCCGCGGCTTTAGGGGTTGATATAGACTCCTTGTTAGTTTCTCAGCCGGACGACGGAGAGCAAGCCCTGGAGATAACAGAAGCTTTAGTGAGGTCGGGTGTCATAGAGATTGTTGTAATTGACTCTGTTGCCGCTTTGGTACCAAAGAGCGAAATTGACGGCGATATGGGTGCGTCCCATGTTGGTTTACAAGCACGGTTAATGTCTCAGGCTTTGCGTAAGTTATCCGGAGCCATAGCTAAGTCAAACTGTATAGTTTTGTTTATAAACCAGTTGAGAGAGAAGATTGGCGTAATATACGGCAATCCCGAGACCACAACCGGAGGCAGGGCTTTGAAGTTTTATTCCACCGTTAGAATTGATGTCAGGAGAAGCGAGCAGATCAAAGCCGGCGGGGACATAGTAGGTAATAGAGTGCGGGTTAAGGTAGTCAAGAACAAGATAGCACCTCCTTTTAAGACCGGGGAGTTTGATATTCTTTATGGCAGGGGTATTTCCAAAGAAAGCGAGATTGTAGATCTCGGCAGCAAGCTTGATATTATTCAAAGAAGCGGTTCTTGGTTTTCCTACAACGGTGAGCGATTGGGGCAGGGTAAGGACAATATTAGAGTTCTGCTCGAAGAGAACAAAGAGCTGGCACAAGAGATCGAAGAGAAGATTCGCGCTTCGTACAGTGAAGACAAGCTTACACCGTTTACCGAGGACGATGATTCCATAGATTTTGAATAATATGTTTGTAATAAGTAAGGTACTCGAAGATACAGGGAACAAAGAAGCTCTCGTGGTTTGCAACGGTGAGAGTTATAAGATAACTTTACATGATTTACAGACCCTCGATATACAGACCGGGGACAGGATCGACGAGGAGCAACACGAACAGCTTTATGAGGCCCATCAGCGTCTCGCCTGTATCAAGAAGTCCTTTCACTATCTATCTTATGGAGACATGTCGGCTCGTAAGCTTTCGGATAAGCTAAAGGCTTTTTTCCCTTCCGATGTTATAGAGGATGTTATTGAACTTCTAAGCGAACGCAAATATCTTAACGACCGTGCATTGGTACAGCGTTACACTGCCGATTTTTATGAGTTTCGCAAGTATGGACCGGCACGAATAAAAGACGAGCTTTACAAGCGGGGGTTTAACTATGAAGACATCAACCAAGCAGTTGAATCACTCCGAGACTTGGGCTATACCGATAACATCCTATATTTAGCTTCCAAGAAGTTTGGCTCTGATTTTCAAGACAACAAAGACCCAAAATTTAGACAAAAGTTAATTGCCTATCTTTACAGGATGGGATATACATATGAGGACGTCAAGAACGCTTTGACTATCTATGAATAGACATATTAAACTTACATTACACATTTGAACGGAGTTGGTAGAATTTGGCGATAAAAGTTGGATTTGTTTCACTTGGTTGCCCCAAGAATCTTGTAAATACAGAGATAATGTTATCAATATTAGCTTCAGAAGGATTTGAGCTGGTAGCCGAGGACATCGACGCCGATGTAGTGGTTATTAACACCTGCTCATTTATAGAAAGCGCAAAGCAAGAAGCAATCGATAATATATTAGATATAGCATGGCTAAAGAAGCACCACAATCTCAAAGGGATAGTGGTAGCAGGGTGTCTTACCCAGAGATATCAAGAAGAGCTGTTCAAAGAAATGCCCGAGATAGATGCAATCATCGGTACAGGGAGTTTGGAAGATGTCGGGGAAGCGGTCAGGCATGCTTATAACAAACAACAATATCATAGTTGCAGAGATGTAAACGTCCTCAAGCTCGGGGGAGAGCGGGTTGTTACCACTCCCGAGTATTATGCATATATTCAGATTTCTGAGGGATGCGACAATCATTGTTCTTATTGCGTCATTCCTCAGCTGCGGGGCAGTTTTCGCAGCCGACCCATGGCAGATATTATAGAAGAAGCCGAGGAGCTGGCAGCCCTGGGAGTAAAAGAGCTCATCGTAGTTGCACAAGACACAACCCGTTATGGTGAAGATTTGTTTGGGGTTAGTGCCTTAGATAGCCTTTTGACAGAGTTGTCCGCAATTAACGGCATAGAGTGGATTCGGCTTTTGTATTGCTATCCCGATAGAATAACCGATGAACTCATTGAGGTAATAGCCACCAACCCCAAGGTAGTCAAGTACATCGACATGCCTATCCAGCATATTGATGACAGAATACTCAATATGATGAATCGCAGAGACACCGAAGAAAGCATCAGAACGGTTATCAAGAAGCTTAGAGAGCGGGTACCGGGTATCGTCTTGCGCTCCACGGTTATCGTAGGTTTCCCCGGCGAGACCGAACAGGAGTTTAATAAACTATACAACTTTATAAAAGAAACCGCCTTCGAGCGCTTCGGCGTATTTTCCTATTCAAGAGAAGAAGGAACTGCCTCTTATGATTTTCCCAACCAAATATCCACAAAACAAAAGACGGCAAGACAGGACAAAATAATGTCCTTGCAACATCGAATCCACAATGACTTTAACAACACTTTTGTGGGTAAGCCACTGCGAGTATTATGCGAAGGATATGATATGGTTTCTGAGTGTTATTATGGACGCTCTTACGCCGATGCTCCCGAGATTGACGGCAAGGTTTATTTTGATTCCCACCGAAGACTACGAGAGGGCGAAATGGTTGATGTGATGATAACAGAGCTGCTTGATTATGATTTGTATGGCAAAACAATAACATAGATACCATTTTCTTCCGAAAGGATTTTTTGTCTATGAAACTTAATATACCAAACAGACTTACTCTTTTGCGGATTTTGACCATACCTTTTTTTATGGTCTTTATGATTTACCCGTTTTTTGGTGACGACGGGATTTATATAAGTCGAATCGTATCAAGTCTACTTTTCGTTTTTGCAGCATTGACCGATATGTTGGACGGATATATAGCCAGAAAGCGGGACCTGATAACTGATTTCGGCAAGTTTATGGATCCTTTAGCAGACAAATTTTTGGTTTTTGGTGCTTTGTTTTCACTTATACTTTCAGAATATATGTTTGAGCCCGGTGCTATAATACAGCCTAATGTTATGAAGCATATATTCTTTTGGGTAGCAGTAATAGTCATATTTAGGGAGCTTGCCGTAACCTCAATGAGATTGATTGTCAACAAATCCTCAGGTGTGGTTGTGTCGGCTAGCAGGCTTGGCAAAATCAAGACAATCTCACAAATAGTCTGTATAACGGTAGTCGTCTTAGAGCCTGTTGTTTACCCATATACAAAGGGAATTGCTTCCTTGTTCACCATGGCAGTTATGACTTTATTCACCCTTTGGTCCGGCATTAATTATATTATAGCTTACTGGAATCACCTAGATACCAATAAATAGAAAGGCAAATCGTTTTTTATGAAGATATATAACACCAAGACAGGACAGAAAGAAGAATTTATTGTACGAGACAATCGGGTAAGGATGTATGTGTGTGGCCCCACCGTTTACAATTTGTTTCATGTGGGAAACGCCCGAGTCTTTGTGGTCTTCGATCTGTTACGGAAGTATTTTGAGCACAAGGGACAGGAAGTTATGTATGTCCAGAACTTTACAGATATAGATGATAAACTTATACGTAAAGCCGCAGAAGAAGGCACAACCGTTAAGGAAGTTGCCGATAAATATATAGATGAGTATTTTAAGGACGCACAGGGATTAGGGATAAAACCGGCAAACGTTCACCCCAGAGCAACCGAGAATATTAACGGAATTATATCCATGATTAAGACCTTAATAGATAAGGGTCACGCCTATGTCTCAGAAGGGGATGTTTACTTTGATACTCAGAGTTATGATAAGTACGGGGCTTTTTCCGGTCACAATATGGAGGACCTGGAAGCCGGGGTCAGGGTAGATATTGTCGAAAACAAAAAGCATCATTTTGACTTTGTTCTTTGGAAGGCACAAAAGGATGCGGATGAAATAAGCTGGCAATCACCTTGGGGAAAGGGAAGACCCGGATGGCATATAGAATGCTCGGTTATGGTCTATGAGCATCTTGGAACGGATATCGATATTCACGGCGGCGGCCCGGACTTAGTGTTCCCCCACCACGAAAACGAAATCGCTCAGACAGAATGTGCAACCGGCGAACAAATGTCTCGGTTTTGGATGCATGTTGGCTTTATAAATATAGACAACCGGAAGATGTCAAAGTCCTTTGGCAACTTCTTTATGGTACGGGATGTGGCGGACAAATATGGATATCAACCTATAAGGTTTTTTCTCCTTGCTTCCCATTACAAGAGTCCGATTAATTTCTCGGCCGAAATAATTGAGCAAGCAAAGGCGTCCTTAGAGCGGTTGCACAATTGTTCGGATTCCCTAAACTTCAGGCTTTCCAACACTCCCAAAGAAAACCTACTTCCCCAAGAAGAGGAGTACAAGACAAATATTACCGGTCTCAAAGACGACTTTTATAAAGCGTTAGAGGATGACTTTAATACTGCCGGTGCAATAGGAGCTTTATTTGAAATGGTTAGAGAGATAAACACCAGTCTAACCGCGCCTGCTTTGTCAAGAGAATATCTTGTTTATGCATTGGAGATTTTTGGCGAATTATGCGAATTCTTGGGCTTCACCAAACAAACAGAAACTACAGATTTGTCCGATTATATAGAAGAAATGATCGCAAAGCGAAACGAGGCAAGGCAACAAAAGGATTTTCAAACTGCCGATCAAATCAGAGACACTCTACGACAAAAGGGAATTGTTTTGGAGGATACGCCACAGGGAGTGAAATGGAAAAAGATATAGCCGTTAACCCCAGAGCTTACAGCCCCTTGGTGTTGGCTTATTTAGGTGATGCCTATATTGAGTTGCTTACACGGAGCTGTCTTATCAAAGAAGGAGATAACACAACTTCTGAGCTCACCCACAGGTCTAAGGCTTATGTAACTGCAGTTGCCCAAAGCGCAGCGGTCGAGACCTTGATACCTTTGCTCAACGATACAGAGCTTGAGTATTACAAAAGAGGCAGGAACGCTAAGAGCAATCATACACCGAAGAGTGCCGCTGTGATTGATTATAGGCGTTCTACAGGGCTTGAGAGCTTGTTCGGTTACCTGTATCTTACCGGTAAGGTAACGAGAGCGCAGGAGCTTTTTGATCTTTGTTTTAACGGCAATCAACAAAAATAAAATGGAAGGCGGAGATTTTATGTTAGAGCTTAATCCATTGGAAAAGAGAATATTTCTTTACATCAAAGAAAGCATCGATAGGGACGGATATGCACCTTCTGTACGGGACATTTGTTATGCGCTCAAAATAAAATCTACCTCAACTGCCCACGCGTACCTAAACCGCCTGGAAGAAAAAGGTTATATAACAAAAGACCAAGGTAAAAGTAGGGCATTAAAGTTAACTGACAAGAACGAAGACGAAGAGCGTATGATGCGAGTGCCGCTACTTGGAAGAGTTACTGCGGGAATCCCGATTTTGGCGGTAGAGAACTATGATGGATTTATTGATTATCCTTGCAGCATGGTAAGAGGTAGAGACAACCTTTTCGCTCTGAGAATTATAGGCAACAGTATGAAAGAAGCCGGTATTATGGACGGAGATATTGTTGTTGTTGAGAGCAAACAATATGCCGACGACGGTGAAATAATCGTAGCAATGATAGAGGACGAAGCAACGGTGAAGTATTTCCATCGAGAAGCAGACGGAAAGATTAGGTTACAGCCCGCTAATAGCGAGATGAAGCCATTGTTCTACAATCAAGTGGATGTTTTGGGTAAGGTTATTGCTAATTTTCGTTTTTATTAAAAACGCCAAATAATCCCCATTAATTCATTCAAAAACGCCCGACTTCCCAAATAAGCAAAAAGGTATTGACTTCTTTTTGTAATTATGATATTCTTTACTGGCGGTCAAAAAACGATCCATTAGCTCAGCCGGTAGAGCACATGACTTTTAATCATGGTGTCCGGAGTTCGACTCTCCGATGGATCACCAAAACTCCGAACACATTGCGTTCTTTTGTGTTCGGAGTTTTTCAAATATCTGTAAGAGGTGAAATGCTTTGAAAAAGTCAGTTGTTTTATTTTTTTTGGTTTTAATTATCGCTTCACTGCTTTTAGGATGCGGTGAAGATAAGGAGGAAAGTGCAGTGTTTACCACAGATTCGAGTTCAAATTATGTGATGATAGAAATGCAGGAAGGCGGTAGTATTGTAATCGAACTATTTCCCGAGATAGCGCCTATTACTGTTGAGAACTTCAAGAAGCTAATAAGTGAAGGGTTTTATGATGGTTTGATTTTTCATAGGGTTATTTATGGATTCATGATTCAAGGTGGAGACCCCAACGGTAACGGGTCCGGTGGTCCCGGGTATACCATAAAAGGCGAATTCACAGCCAACGGGGTGCAAAACAACATCAAGCACGAGCGAGGAGTCTTATCCATGGCTCGTAGAGGCGACGGGAATGACACAGCAGGCAGTCAATTCTTCATAGTTCATAAGGATTCCACGTTCTTAGACGGCGAATATGCAGCCTTTGGCAAAGTAATTGAAGGCATGGATGTGGTAGATTATATCGCCTCGGTTGATACAAACCCGAACGACATGCCCATATCCGAGCAAAAAATCAAATCCATAACTTTTGTAGATAGGTAAGAACAGACACTAAAGTTCATAGCGAGCGCATCCGCAAAGATGCGCTTTTTTCAACAAACAACAGAAGTTTCAGCAAGTTAACACTTTACTTGACTAACACGATAAAGTGTGTTATAATGCCTTAATCAAAAATTTTAAGGTAGTGATATTATGATGAATTTATCCATGTCCGAGCTATTGGTTATACGGTTGCGCAGGTTATACGAGGGTTACGGATACAAAAAGTACAAGATGGAGAAGTTCGAGCCCTATGATATGTACATGGAGCATAAGAGCTTTCTTAAGTACGAAGGTATCCTAACATTCACCAACCCCAACGGCAGCCTCATGGCACTCAAGCCGGATGTTACCATGGGCATTATCAAGAACCTCCCGGACTCCACGACAAGCTTAAAGTGCTATTATGACGAAAATGTGTTCAGGCTGTTGACCGGTGCTTTGGAGTACAGTGAGATAAATCAAGTAGGCCTCGAGTTTATCGGTGGGGATTATCGTTATGGCCGAGTGGAAGCCATTTTGCTTGCGGCACTCAGTCTTAAAGAAATTAACGAAGATTTTATTTTGAGTGTCGCTCACATGGATATCATTAACGCTTTTGCTGATTCTTTGGAGCTAAACAAACAACAAAAAAGGAGAATCTTCGAATTACTAAAGCAAAAGAATCGGCATGGGCTTGCACAGTTTGCAGAGCAGATTGGTGTAGCCGAAGACAGTATCACCCCATTTTTTGTTTTACTGGATTTGGCGTCGGATTACAAAACCGCCCTTGTTCAACTAAATAATTTTAAGTATAATCATGTTATAGCCGAAGCGATAGAAGAATTAACAGAGATATATGAGTCCTTAGCTACCTATGGCGTTGCTGAGAAGATAAGAATAGACTTCTCGGTATTAGATGATCCGGAGTATTATAACGGAGTGGTGTTTCAAGGATTTATCTCGGGTGTTCCCAAAGCAGTCTTATATGGCGGCAGATACGACAAGCTAATGCAGAGTTTCGGCAAGGATCAAAGTGCAATCGGCTTTGCTCTTTACTTGGGGGAGATAACCGGTATTTGGGATGACCGTCGAGACTATGACGCCGATCTTCTTTTGATTTATGGTGAGTGTACGCCAAAGCAAGTAATGGAACAAATATTTGCCTTAAGGTCCCGGTATCCCATAATACGAGCAGAAAAAGAATTTACCGGCAATATAAGCTCGAAAGAAACATTAGATATTTCAGAGGTGGATTGAAATGCTTACAATAGCGCTTCCGACAGGACGATTGGGTAACAGAGTATATAAGCTTTTTGCAAAGATAGGTTATGAGTGTAAAGAAATAGAAGAGGACAACCGCAAATTAGTCTTTGAATCCCCCGATGGCGAATACCGTTATTTGATGGTAAAACCCTCGGATGTGGGGATTTATGTAGAGCGGGGAACTGCCGATGTTGGTGTGGTTGGCAAGGATGTGTTAATGGAGACCAATCCGGATGTATATGAGATCTTGGATCTCGGTGTCGGAGCATGTTATTTAGCAGTTGCGGCAAAGCGAGGCTTTGTAGACCGCGAAAACGAAATCTTAAGGGTTGCCACTAAGTACCCAAACTGTGCCCAGGATTATTTTTCCGGCAAGAATAGGCGAATAGATATTATAAAGCTAAACGGAAGCATAGAGTTAGCCCCGATTCTCGGATTATCGGATGTTATTTTTGATATAGTCGAGACCGGCACCACACTCAAAGAAAATAATCTAATAGTAATAGATAAGTATGCACCATCCAGCGCCAGATTGATAGCTAACAAAAGCAGCTATCAGTTCAACACATTAAAGATAAACCAAATAAAAGATAGATTATCCCAATCACTTTAAGACAAAAGATGTAACAAGCAGAGGGTTTGATAAAAAATGATTAAGATTCTCAATTACAAAGGTGTTAATATAGACGATATAATAACTCGCACATCATCTCCGGATTCATCACAAAAGCAGATAGATGACAGTTTACGGGAGATTATTGATACGGTTGTGCGGGTTGGGGATAGGGCTTTACTTTCTTATACAGAAAAATTTGACAAAGTAACTCTCTCTACGCTAAAAGTCACAGAAAGAGAAATTCTCGACGCTTACAAGTCTATAGATCCTGAATTCTTAGATGTTTTACAACAATCTGCGGACAATATATCCGCATTTCACAAAAAACAGATAAGAGAAGGGTTTGAGATTGCCGATACCCCGGGGGTGTTACTGGGCCAAAAGATTACACCGCTCAGTAGAGTGGGAATCTATGTACCCGGCGGTACGGCAAGTTATCCCTCTACAGTGTTAATGAACGCCATCCCCGCAAAGATCGCCGGTGTCAAAGAAATCGTCATGACAACCCCTCCGCTCAAGGACGGGACTGTAGACCCCTTGATTTTGGCTGCAGCCTATATAGCCGGAGTCAACTCAATATACAAAGTCGGAGGAGCCCAAGCAATCGCAGCTTTGGCATATGGTACCGAGTCTATCCCTCGGGTAGACAAGATTACAGGGCCCGGTAATATTTATGTTGCTACCGCTAAGAAGATGGTATTTGGCGCAGTTGATATAGATATGATAGCCGGCCCCAGCGAAATCCTTATTATTGCCGATAAGAAGGCAAATCCGCGCTTTATCGCTGCCGACCTTTTGGGACAAGCGGAACACGATGTTTTGGCATCGGCAATACTTATATGTACAGATTCTAATTTTGCCGACAAGGTAGCGACAGAGTTACAGTCTCAACTAAAAGAGTTGCAACGAGCAGATATAGCAACCCAATCAATAGAGCAAAACGGCAAAATATTGGTTGTCGATAATATAAAAACCGCAATCGAAATATCCAACCACATTGCACCGGAGCACTTAGAGCTATGTGTACAAGACCCGGCATCGTATCTTGATTATATAACCAACGCCGGCAGTATCTTTCTTGGTCAATACACTCCTGAAGCTTTGGGGGATTATTTTGCAGGACCGAACCACACATTACCCACCGCAGGTACAGCACGATTTTCCAGCCCCCTTTCGGTGGATGACTTTCTCAAGAAGAGCAGTTATATCTCATACACAAAAGAAGCTTTGGCTAAGGTTAAAGATAAAGTTGCCGAGTTTGCCCGCAGAGAAGGGCTGGATGCCCATGCAAAGAGTATGACCGTCAGGTTTGAAGATCAAGAATAGCATTAGGTACGGTTTATCTATAGTTATTTAAGGAGAAAACATTTTGAGCAAATACTTGGATAAAAAGTTAAAACACCTTATCCCTTATACTCCCGGCGAACAGCCAAAAAGGGATAGAATAATAAAACTCAATACCAACGAAAGCCCATTTCCTCCGAGCAACGCGGTAATTTCCGCTGTCAAAGAGACACTTTCAACCCTCAACCTTTATTCCGATTCGACCTGTGACGCGGCTGTTACTGCTATAGCAGACAGTCTTGGATTGGACAAATCTCGGGTTCTCTTAACAAACGGAAGTGACGAATCCTTGGCATTTATATTTTATGGTTTGTCTCCCAAGGGTGCGGCTTTTCCGGATATAACCTATGGGTTTTACAGAGTGCTCTCTGATTTATATAATATTCAGACAAGGGTTGTACCCTTAGACCCTCGGTTTAGAGTCAACATAGAGGATTACAAGGGCTTACAACAAACAATTTATATTGCTAACCCCAACGCTCCGACAGGGATTTCCCTTTCAAAAAATGATATAGTAGGCTTACTGCTACAAAATCCTGATCGCCTTTTGGTGGTGGATGAAGCATATGTGGACTTCGGCGGAGAAAGTGTCGCAGACCTCGTCGATAAATTCGATAATCTTATAGTTGTCCGTACTTTCTCCAAGTCCAGGAACTTAGCAGGGGCAAGGATAGGCTTTGTATTGGCTGATAGCGAAGTCATTAAAGATTTACAAAAGATAAAGTATTCTTTTAATCCTTACAGCGTTAATTCGATGTCTCTGGCAGCTGCAAAAGCATCAATCCAAGATCAAAAATATTTTTTGGATTGCATCGACACTATAAAGAAAACCCGGGCATTGACAGCCAAATCCTTAACCGACAAAGGGTTTTTGGTATTGGACTCTTCAACGAATTTCCTAATGGTTGGGCAACACAAAAGACTCACAGCCAAAGACTATTATGAAAAACTCAAACAAAACAATATTTTGGTAAGATATTTCGCACAAGAACGCATAAAAGACTTTGTTCGTATTACGATAGGTTCAAAAGAAAATATGGAGCAGCTGTTGGCTGTTACAGACAATATACTGAAAGGACAATAATTCATGAGAGAGGTTAATATTACAAGAACAACCACCGAAACCGATATATCTTTATACCTAAACTTAGACGGCAAGGGTTTATACAAAATAAATACCGGCATAGGATTTTTTGACCATATGATGGAGTTATTTGCTTCCCATGGGAGATTTGATATCACTTTGGAATGTAAAGGAGATATACAAGTAGACGATCACCATACAGTAGAGGATATCGGTATTGTATTGGGTAAGGCTTTTAACGATGCTTTGGGGGATAAGTCCGGTATTACCCGTTATGGAAGCATGCTATTGCCTATGGACGAGGCATTAATCCTGACCGCAATTGATATTAGCGGCAGAGGTTTTTTGGGGTATGATCTCAATATCCCGTCTCAAAAAGTAGGTAGCTTTGACACCGAGAACATAAAGGAGTTTCTATTAGCTTTTTGTCGTTCTTTTGGAATATCCCTTCACATCAAGCAATTTGCCGGGGAAAACAGTCATCATATCATTGAAGCGGCTTTTAAGTCCTTGGCGCGAAGCCTCAAAAAAGCAGTGAAGATAGACAAAGAATTGATGGGAGAAATTCCTTCAACAAAGGGTATTATTTAGCTACAAAGGATGGGACAAATTAAATGAAGATTTTTCCGGCAATTGATATTATTAACGGTTCGGTGGTCAGGCTTACAAAAGGGGACTTTGCCGATATCACAAACTACCGTTTTACCCCGTTAGCAGCCGCTCACGAATTTCAAGGCAAAGGGGCTCGGTATCTGCATATTATCGATCTGGATGGCGCCAAAGAAGGCAGCCTTTCAAACTTCTCTGTTATCAAAGATATAATCCACCAAACCGGCATGTCAGTCCAGGTAGGCGGAGGTATAAGAACTATCGACAGAATTGAGAGGTACCTCGATGCCGGCGCAGCAAGAGTTATTTTGGGTACCGGTGCCATAAGTGACAGAGAGTTTCTACTGCAAGCCATTGACCGTTTTGGTGATCGTATAGCTGTTGGAGTAGACGCCAAGGACGGCTATGTGGCAATAGAGGGATGGCAGACTGTTACAAAGACAAAGAGCATGGACTTCTGCTTGTTGCTTTTAGAACTGGGAATAAAAACTGTAATATACACAGATATAGATAAAGACGGAGCTATGCAAGGAACAAATCTTGAGATTTACAGCGAGTTATCAAAAATATCAGGTTTGGATATCATAGCTTCCGGCGGGGTTAGCGATATAGCCGAGATTACACCCTTAAAAGAAATGGGGACTTATGGCTGTATAATCGGCAAAGCCCTTTATGAAGGTGCCATAGATTTAAAGGATGCTTTGGCAGTCGCAAAGAGATAGATTAAAGGATGAAATTATGACGAAAATAGGTCAACACAAAAAGAAAATTTTGCCCTGCCTTGATATAAAAGACGGTAGAGTAGTGCAAGGAGTACGGTTCAAAGATTTAAAGGAGGTCGAAGACCCCCTTTATTTAGCAGAGTACTACAACCAATCAGGGGCAGATGAGTTGGTTTTTTATGATATAGCCGCTCATATAGAGGGCAGAGGATTGTTCTACAACCTTTTGGAATCCATCGCACGAATAGTGGATATACCCTTAATAGTCGGGGGAAACATTAAAAATCTGTCTGACATCGCGAGGGTTTTGGATACTGGAGGGTCAAAGGTAAGTATAAATTCGGGAGCAATAAACGACAGGGGCTTGATAAAGAACGCGGTCGATAAATTTGGTTCCGAGAAGATTATTTTGTCTGTTGATGTAGCCAAGGTAGGTAAGGAATACTCTGTGTTTACCGGTGGCGGAAGAACAAACACAGGTATAAACGCATTGGAATGGGTGGCAAAGGGTCAAGCGGATGGAGCGGGAGAACTGGTCATCAACAGTATTGATACCGACGGTGTTAGATCCGGTTTTGATCTGTCGTTGCTCACTAAGATTACAGAAATAGTCTCAACCCCGGTTATAGCCTCCGGAGGTGCAGGAACAATAGAGCACTTTAAGGATGTCTTTTCTGTACCTGGAGTTATCGGGGGTTTGGCTGCCAGCGTATTTCACTCAAGAGAAATTGATATCCGAGAGCTAAAAGAATATCTAAAGGCAAATGCAATACAAATATAACTATGTCAAAGAGGTGTCATATGGAAATAATAGATAAACTAAAATATGATGACAACGGACTTATCCCTGCGGTAGTGGTAGACTACTATACCGGTAAAGTTTTGACCGTTGCATACATGAACAAACAAAGCCTGTCTATCACCATTAAAGAACAAAAAGTTTCCTTTTTTTCCAGAAGCCGTCAAGAGCTTTGGAGAAAGGGGGAGACCAGCGGAAACTATCAGCATGTTATAAACATTGCCACCGACTGTGACAATGATGCTTTGGTAATAACCGTAAAGAAGGACGGTCCCGCCTGCCATTTGGGGACAGATAGTTGTTTTAATGAATACATTTACACCGATGAAAGACAAAAACAGCCGTCTGATTTTTCATTACAAACCTTATTTAACATAATTTCTGATAGAAAAACAGCTATGCCCGAGGGGAGTTATACTACATATCTATTTACAAAAGGTAAAGAAAAGATACTAAAAAAAGTTGGGGAAGAGTGCACTGAAGTAGTTATCGGCGCCATGAAAAACGATAAGCCGGAGACTATATATGAGATTTCGGATTTATATTATCATCTGCTTGTTCTAATGAACGATATGGAAATATCGATGCAGGACATTCTTTCCGAGTTGGAGAGCAGACACAAAAAGTAAAAAAACAAAAGCAAAAGGCGAGATACACATATAATCTTAAATATACCTTTTATTGGCTGGCCCTAGTGGAGATTACTTTTGGTTTTAACATAAGCAAAACAAAAGCCATAGTCCAAGGATTTTTGCTTGACTTTTAATGCTTATTGTCTTATACTGCTTTAGCTTGCTTATTTGGCAAAGACGGAGGCTATGATGAGGTTTTTTAGTTCAAATTCAAAGAAGCAATTATGGTTTACTACCCTTTATGCTATTGCTTTGCCGTTATCTATTCAGCTAATTTCCTTGGTTTTTGCTTTGGATAACCCGATATTGTCTTTGTTTTCGTTGGTGTTTTTAGTAAGTCTTTTATATTCTTTACCCCTTATTTTTAACTTATTTCAACTGAGAAAATCCGGCCAAGTCTCAATAGGCAAGTTTATACTAAACGACCTTATTTATTATTTCCTACCCTTTGCCGTTTCGGCTGCAATAAATGATGTTGTTTTTACATTAGTTTACGAATCTTATCAAGCTCCGGGGTTTTTCAGTGCAGTCATTATTATTTCATGTATTCTGCTAACTTTAATTTTTTGGGCAGGATACTTGCTAATATCAAAAACAAATAACCGCCCTTAGCTCAGTGGATTAGAGTAGCGGATTCCGATTCCGTTGGTCGGGGGTTCAAATCCCTTAGGGCGGGCCAAAAAAACATAGTCGCAAATTTAGCGACTATGTTTTTTTGGTGTGCCGAGTATGGCATAAATCTAACCGGTGCAAGTCCGGAGCGGA
>CAZFVM010000014.1:0-19734 GCA_964522305.1 uncultured Oscillospiraceae bacterium | reverse complement strand
AATGGAGGTTATCTTGGAGTTGCCGTCCATGTCGCCGAAGGGGATGCGGCTGTCGGGAATGGTGTAACTGCCCAGAAAGTGGCGTCTTATCATAAGATAATCCCTTTAGTCTACCCTGCCGTCTAAGTTGACATCCCCGGCAAACCGGGAAATAATCAGGGGGGAAATCTCTTGGGAATACAAAGAATACCCCAAATCCGTGCAATGGACTCCGTCGGTGAGGATAAGGTCTTTGTCCTCATATTGGGTGCAGGCAGACCTTACATCCGCCACAGGTACCCCAAGGTCGGTACCCACCTGTCTGATGAGAACGCAGTAGCTGTCTACATACGCCCCGGCGCCTCCTACCCGGTCAAAGGCTGACGGGTCGTGGCGGGTGTAATACTTTGATTCGTCTATATAATTGGGGGTGACGAGGATGCACTCCCCTCCCCTTTTTCTTATCTCGGTTATAAAGAAAGTGAGGTTGGATACGAAGATGTCTTCTTGTACCCACTTTGGCATATCCAATGCCGAGTCGTTCATACCGAAGGATATTATTACCAAATCCGGGGTGCGGGACAGCACATCCCGATTAAACCTCGCCTTGCCGTCGTTTGTGTTGTGGCCCCCAACCCCTGCGTTAATTATTCCCAGTTCAAGACGGGAATCTATCTTTGACTGCCAGACCCCCGCAGCGGTAAGGCTGTCGCCAAAGGCTATTATCACGGGGTAATCCGACTTTGCCTCTGCGCTAAGAGAAAGGGAAGGTGAAAAAAAAGCAACACAGATTAGTATAGTTAACAGAGCGGACTTTGTATGTCGGGCCATTGGTTGCTCCTTTTTTTGCAATTGGTGTCAGTAGTGGGATATCTCGTATCATTATGACTATTATAGACCCAAGCGGGGATTTGTTCAACAAAAAACGCAAATACCCTTGTAAATATTTTTTGCTTTGGTATATTAAAATATAGAGTTATTAATATATTCGGGAGGGAAATTAGTATGTTAAAGCCTATTGTGGGAACTTGGTTTGAGTTTCAGCATCACAACGTGCCGGAGGGGAAATACTGGAACCCGATCTGCCGGAACTTTTCGGAGGAGCAGTGGCGGGAAAAGATAAGGGAAATCGCCTCTGTAGGGATGGAGTATATTGTCTTGCTTTGCACTTCTTTGGTGTATGAAGATTATGCCGAGAGTTATTTTGACTCCGGGATTTATCCCTTTGCCAAGGATTTTGCCTGTCCTAATCCCATTGAAGTAATACTGGACGAAGCGGAAAAAGTGGGGATAAAGATTTTTATCTCGGTGGGGTTTTATGGTGTATGGACCCAGACTTTCAACAACATGACCAGTCCGGAGGTGACCGCCAGAGCCTTCAAAGCCATGGAGATGTTGTACCGGGATTTTGGACATTATAAGAGCTTTTATGGCTGGTATTATCCGGACGAATCCTGCATAAGCAAATATTTTGATCAAGAGTTTATCGATTATATCAACAGATACAGCGATTTTGCCCACAGTCTGGACAAAACAAAAAAGACTCTGATAGCCCCCTATGGGACAAATATGTTGGTGGCGGATGACCATTATGTTTCTCAGCTGGAAAAGATAAATGTGGATATCGTCGCCTACCAAGACGAGATTGGGGTGCAAAAAGCGACCCCGGACCAGACCGGAGCCTATTATGCGGCGTTAAAGCGTGCCCACGACAAGGCGGGGAGATCGGCGCTTTGGGCGGATATGGAGGTCTTTGAGTTTGAAGGCACGGTTTATAGGAGCGCGTTGATACCCGCTGACTTTGAACGGATAAAGAATCAACTCGAGGCAATCTCCCCCCATGTCGAGAAGGTCTTGTGTTACCAATATATGGGACTGTTTAATCGCCCGGGGACAATAGCCTATTGCGGGCATCCCGACTCGATAAAGCTGTATAACGACTATGTCGCCCACTTTGGTAAAAAATAAAAGAAGTTGGTAAAAGACAAAACTCCGGAGCGTGTTGCTTCGGAGTTTTCTTGTTTATTGGGTCTTTGATTAAAAACAAAGAAAGTGATTTTTATGCAGGTATCGCAAAAATATCATAGGTACCGAGAAAATGACGCTTTATCATAAGGTAATCCGAGGACTTGACCGTGTCTGAGCCGGAGAGGGCGGCTGCCTTTAGCTGAGGTCCCGTCAGAGTGGTTGTGCCGAGGAAAGCCCGCTTTGCCAACAAATAGTCGGAGGCGTTTATCCTGCCGTCGCCGCTGATATCCCCTAAGACAACAGCTTTTATCTCTTCCTCAACTTTGTTATCTTTCATGTATCTGACAATGCATCCGGTACCTACAAATCCGCTTTCGGGGATAACTTTATTATCCTTTGCGTCATATATAACTATGTTTTCCGAATTTAGAAAATGTTTTTTTACACTTTCGGAAGTAGATTCGGTAAAAAGATTTTCTAAATATTCGCCAAGGTGGTACCGGGACCAGGACTCCAATACTAACTTCGAAATAAGCGCTCTGATATGAGGATTATCTGCCAACTGCGGGTACTTGAAACCCTGACTATCGTCTATTACCCAATGGGCGGGGAACAAAAACCCTGTGTAAGTACTTTGCTTTTGCATCTCTGAAACGGTCTTCTTATAGGTCTCCCCGGTCCCTCTTTGTATACCTTTATCTATGTTGTTGAGATAATAGCAGTTGATCACCTCGGCATCTGCAACGGAGCTGACAATTGCTCCGACTTTATCTTCGTAACCGACCAACATGCCTATATTATAGCAATCGGAGATCTGTGCTTCTAAAATAAAAGCCGCTATTCCGCCCAGGTTTTCTTTCTCAAAGCCTTCACCTGTTAAATCACCTGCATTGTAGCAACGGGTAATGTCACCACCATATGAATCCCCTACGATTCCACCTATATCTCTAGGGTAACCACCGTCATATTCGAGTATGGATACCCTAATGCTTCCGGTGTTATAACAATCCGAAATGAAGGAAGGCTCCTCAAATGAACTTACCTTACCTGCTATTCCTCCGACTTGGGCTCCAAGATCCCCAGCAATCAGAATATCTCCCAGGTTGGCACAGTTATTTATATTGACGCCATAACCACAAGAACCGACAATACCTCCGACATTATTATTACTTGACCATGATGACTTATCAAGAGAGATATTTGATGTGTTAGAGCACTTGGATATAGTGGTGTTTGTAGCAGAGCCGGTTATGCCACCAAAACTCATGTATTCCGGTGCCGAGATATCTATATTACCGCTTACAGTGCAGTTTTGAATTTGAGATTCTCTAATAATCCCGGCTATTATCCCCCCATACAAATTGCTTTTCCTATCGGTGGAAATCCGCATATTAACATCAAAAACATTAAGGTCTTTTATGGTACCTTCAAAATAACCAAAGAACCCTACTGCTTGATTTCCCGTGTCGACAAAGTTGAATTCCAGACCGCGAATAGCCTTGCCGTTGCCGTCTAAATGACCGACAAAACTAAATAAATTATCGCCTATGGGAAGCCAACCTGCCCCGCCATTGTAAAAGTCCCCGCCGGGGCCGAAATCTGACGGGGAAAAGACTATGTCGTTTGCGAGCCTGAAATATTTGCCCTTATAGTCTCGCATGCCGTTTAGCTGTGCCTTTGTGGAGATGACATAGGGTTTTTCCGAGGTCCCTTCACCGGGCAAGACAGCGGCACCGACTTTGATTGTCAGTAAAGAGACAGGCAATAATACAAGCAGTATTAACACCGTCAGCATTAGGGACAGGGATCTTGTAATCTGTTTCATGATAACCTCACTTTACTTTTGTCTTATACGCAAAAAGAACCAAAGCAACCCTAAAAACCAAAACATCTTTTCTTTATCTTTTGTATCTTGGTTTTTTGGTTAAAAACAAAGGAACTTAACTAAGCGAGCTCCAGTATATAACATAAGTCTTTAAGAAGTGGCGCTTTATCATAAGGTAATCCGAGGACTTGACCGTGTCCGAGCCGGACAGGGTGGCTGCCTTTAGCTGGGGATCGGAAAGCTTGATGGAGCCGAGGAAAGCCCGCTTTGCCAACAAATAGTCGGCGGCGGTTATCTTACCGTCACCGCTGACATCCCCCAAGACTATCACCGGGACTTCGTCTTTGACCTCGTTGTTGTAAATATACTTGACGGTGTATCCTGTGCCGACTAAGGCGGTACCCGATGTGACGAGGTTGCCCTTGGTGTCGAAAATAAATATGTTATCCGTATCCATAAAGTTATTTATGACTGTATCGACGCTCGCTTCTTCCGGAACATGGGTGAGATAACCGCTGAAATGACTACCCAATCTATAGGTTGAATCTTCCTTCAAGACAAGCTTGTTGAGGGAGAGCTCAACATAAGGATGAGGATTTTTCTTGAGCTGAGGGTATTTGTAACTGTGGTCAGGATCAATAAACCAATCGGCAGTGAAATTAAACCCTGCGAAGGTAGATTGAGTGCGCATCTGTTGGTCAGTCTTCTTATGTGTCGGTATCGAAACATGAGAGTCTACAGGGAAGCCAACAGTATTGTTGTCAAGATAGTAATTGTTCTTGCCTGTGGAATCAGAGAAAACATAGCCGGCTATCGCACCGACTTTGTCATGGGAATCCCAGGTCCTCCAAGCGACTGAGCCGACATTATAGCAGTTTTCCATAGAAACTTTGACTAAGCGTCCCACTATTCCACCGACGTGGCCGTCCTTTGCTCCTGCAATGATGTCTCCGCTATTATAGCAGTCTGATATGTCTGCAGAGCAATCCCCTACAATTCCTCCGATTCCTCCAAGGTTGATCTCGGAATTTTCCGGATTTGATTGCGTAATGTTCCCTGTATTATATGAGTATTTGATAGGCTTGCAGTCTTTGCTCACAGATCCTGCAATGCCCCCCGCATCTAAGGTTGAAGCGTAAGTGAAATCCCCTATTAATATATCCCCGTGATTGGCACAGTAACTAATATCGGAACCATCATAACAAGAGGCGACAATTCCCGCTACAATAATGCCAGTAATTTTGTTCTGGCTTTTTACCATGGTTATATCTGCATAGTTTTGACAATTCTCTAATTTGGTATTATAAATCAAGGCAGAAACAGAACCGAAATTATCATACCTAGACATCTCGACATTTACTTTGCCGCTAAACTTGCAATTTTCGATTGTGGCATCTCGCATTGTCCCTGCAATAATTCCACCGTAAATATATGAACTTTTATTGGCAATTGTAATATCCACATCCAGAAAAGAAATGTTAGATACCATACCTTTGAATTTGCTAAAAAATCCAAGGTAATTCATATTGGGGTCCGTGGCGTTCATCTTAAGTCCCCGGATGGTCTTGTTCCCAAAGTAACCTGCAATATGGGCGACAAAGGGCTCATCGGGGTTAGACTTGTTAACGATGGGAAGCCAACCGGCACCGTCGTTATAAAAATCACCACCGGGAGCGAAATCAGACGGGGTAAAGACTATGTCGTTCATAATCATAAAATACTTGCCCGGGTAATCCCTGATACTGTTTAGCTGTTGTTTTGTGGAAATCCTATAAGGATCAGCGTCAGATCCTACACCGGCATCAAAGATGGTATCCAAATACGGATGAGGGTTTTTCTTGAGCTGAGGGTATTTGTAACTGTGGTCGGGATCTATAAACCAATCGGCAGTGAAATCAAACCCTAAAAAAGTAAACTGGGTGCGCATCTGCAAATCGGTTTTCTTTTGTGTTGCTATCGCACCATAGGAGTCTGCGGAATAACCAACAGCCATATTATCGAGATAATAATTATATTTACCTGTGGAATCCGGGAAAACATAACCGGATATAGCTCCTATATTGTCTTGGGAGCCCCGGACTAATCCGACATTATAGCAGTTTTCTATAGAACCGTTGACTAGTCTGCCAACTACTCCTCCACCGCGGCATTTATTTGCACTTATTGTGATATCACCGCTATTATAGCAGTCTGATATATCCGCATAACTGTCCCCTATAACTCCTCCAACAGCACCAACAAGTCTTATATCGGAATATGCAGTGGTTGAGTGGGTAATGTTTCCTGTATTATATGAGTATTTGGTGGGCTCGCATTTTTTGTCTGCAAATCCTGCTATCCCTCCTAAAAATAATACAGCAGCGGAATAGAAATCCTCTATAACTATATCTCCGTGATTGGCGCAATAATTGATTCTTGAGCCATCTCCAGAAGAGCCTATTAAGCCTCCCACGTCAATTGAATCTAATATGCTGTCTTTTTCTACCAAAGTTATATCAGTGTAATTAACACTGTCGAGCAGTTTGGAATTATTAAACAACCCGGAGACTGAACCAAAATAAACAAACTTGTTCATCTCGACACTTACTTTACCGCTAAAATTGCATTTTTGAATTGATGAGTCTCGTATTTCACCTGCAAGAATTCCACTGTACATACCCCGATTTTTGTTAGCAATTGCAATATCCACGTCCAGGAAGGAAATATCATATACAGTACCTTTTAAAGAGCCAAAAAATCCAAAGTATCTTGTATCGGAATCCTTTGCATTCATCTTTAGACCTCGGATCGCCCTGTTCTTCCTACCATAACCGGTGATATGGGCGACAAAGGGATCATCAGGATTAAACTCATTAACGATGGGGAGCCAACCGGCGCCCCCGTTATAAAAGTCCCCGCCGGGGGCAAAGTCTGACGAGGTGAAGACTATGTCGTTTGTTAGCGCAAAATACTTGCCGGGGTAATCCCTGATACTGTTTAGCTGTGCCTTTGTGGATATCAAATAAGGGTCGGCGGCGGCGCCTATTCCGGCGTCAAAGACGGTCTCTACATAGGGGTGACGGTTATTCCTCAGCTGAGGATATTTGTACCCAAGCCCGAGGTCTATAAACCAAATATTGGAAAAATCAAACCCCACAAAGGTAGCCTTGTTTCGCATTTCTTTGTCTGTCCTCTTGGTTACCGGGATAGTAGCAGAAGCTTTGGGAATTCCTACGTTCATGTTGTCAAGATAGTGGTTGTTTTTGCCTTTGGAATCCGGATAAACAGCCCCTGCTAAGGCTCCTACTTTTTCTTGAGGATCCCAGGAACTCTGGGAGATTAATCCGACATTGTAGCAGTTTTCTATGGAACTCTTGTATATCCTACCTACTACACCACCAAGGTAACATTTCTTTGCTCCTCCAATAATGTTACCGCTATTATAGCAGTCTGATATATCCGAATAACTGTCCCCTACAATTCCTCCGATATGTCCAATGTTAACCTCAGGGTATTTTGAGGTTGAGTGGGTAATTTTACCTGTGTTATAAGAGTATCTGACCGGCTCGGATATAAAACTCAGATACCCGGCAATCCCTCCTACGGATAAGATTTGAATATAAGTGAAATCCTCTATAAATATATCTCCGTGGTTGGAGCAGTATTCGTTAACTACTCCTTCTATGATGTTACCGACAAGACCACCCACTTGAATATAATCAACACTATCCTTGAGGCTTTCTATTGTTATTTTTGCATAGTTTTTGCAGTAAAGCAATTCGGAGTCATCCAATATGCCGGCGACGGAACCAAAAATAGTGCTATCATAAACCTTAGCATTTACTTTTCCGCTAAACTCACAATACCTTACTTTGGCGTTTTTTGCTACCCCCGAAAGAATTCCGCAGTTAACATAACCCGCTTTTTTATTGGCAATTGTAATATCTACATCTTTGAAGTTTAACTCGTGTATTATACCTTCTAACTTGCCGAAAAAACCTATGTAACTTACATTTGGATCCGTGACATTCATCTTTAGTCCATAGATAGAATACCCATAGCCATTTATTGAGGCTCTGAAGTAGCCATCGGAAGATGAGGTAGGGCCAATGGGGAGCCAACCGGCACCTCCATTATAAAAGTCCCCGCCGGGGGCAAAATCTGACGAGGAAAAGACTATGTTGTTTTTGAGGGTGAAATACTTTCCGGGGTAGTACCGGATATTGTTTAGATGTGCCTTCGTGGAGATGACATAGGGATTTGTCGAGGTCCCTGTACCGGAGTAGAAATCAGCGGCACTGACCTTGATTGTCAGGAGGGATACGGGCAATATTGCAAGCAGCATTAACACCGTCAGCATTAGGGACAGAGATCGTGTAAACTGTTTCATGATAACCTCATTTTTCTTTTGTCTTATACGCAAAAAGAGTCAAAGCGAGCTAAAAATAAAATCATCTTTTCTTCACCTTCAACATCTTGGCTTTTGTTTCATATTATTTTAACATGCAAGGGTTTTACAGTCAATAGGTTAAAACTATAAATAACAGAAAAAAGCCGTGATTTCCACAGACTTTCCGATTGTTTTGCTAATGGAATGTAAAAAAACACTGCCGTCCTTTTTTGAAACGGCAGTGTTTATGTTTGTTCGATATAAAAAGGCATTAAAAACAAATCAGATTATCAAAACTCCGGTGTGCATGTGCTTCGGCGATTTGCTTTTTTGGGTTTTTTGTAAAAAGCAAAGGATAGCTAACGAAGCGGGCTCCAGTATATAACATAAGTCTTTAAGAAGTGACGCTTTATCATAAGGTAATCCGAGGACTTGACCGTGTCCGAGCCGGACAGGGTGGCTGCCTTTAGCTGGGGATCGGAAAGCTTGATGGAGCCGAGGAAAGCCCGCTTTGCCAACAAATAGTCGGCGGCGGTTATCTTACCGTCACCGCTGACATCCCCCAAGACTATCACCGGGACTTCGTCTTTGACCTCGTTGTTGTAAATATACTTGACGGTGTATCCTGTGCCGACTAAGGCGGTATCCGATGTGACGAGGTTGCCCTTGGTGTCAAATACAGATATATTGTCCGTATCCATAAAGTTGCTTATGACTGTGGCGATGCTCGATTCTTCCGGAACATGGGTGAGATAACCGCTGAAATGACTACCCAATATATAAGTTGAATCTTCCTTCAAGACAAGCTTGTTGAGAAAAGGCTCTACATAAGGATGGGGGTTTATCGTGAGCTGAGGGTATTTGTAACCATGGTCGGGATCAATAAACCAATTGCTAGTAAAATTAAACCCTGCGAAAGCAGATTGGGTGCGCATCTGCAAATCGGTCAACTTGGAAGTAGGTATCGTGGTCGAAGTGTTCACGGGGATTTCCGCTTTTATATTATCAAGATAATAATTGTTTTTGCCTGTGGAATTAGAGAAAACATAGCCGGCTATGGCTCCGACTCTATCATTGGAGTCCCAGGCTCTCCAGGCAATTGACCCTACATTATAGCAGTTTTCCATGGATACACGGATTAAACGCCCCACTATTCCACCGACCTTGCCATCTTTTGCACCTGCAAATATGTTGCCGCTATTATAGCAGTCTGAAATATCCGCATTATTCTCCCCTATAATTCCTCCAATTCCTCCCGTATTGGTCTCGGAGTTTTCGGGATTTGAAAGGGTGATGTTCCCTGTATTATATGAGTATTTTGTGGGCTCACATTTATCGTCTTGATATCCTGTTATTCCTCCTAAGGAAAAATTAGAAGCATAGGTAAAATCTCCTACCGAAATATCTCCGTTGTTGGCACAGTAATTGATACTTGAACCATCACCCGAATATCCGACAATACCCCCCACATGAAGAGAACTGAAACTGTCTTCACTTTTTACCAGGATAATATCTGTGTCATTCACACAGTTGAGTAGCGTGGAATTATAAAACAACCCGGAAACAGAACCAAAGGAGGTACGGTTGCCCATTTCAACCCTTACTTTACCGCTAAGCTTACAATTAAGAATCATGGAGTCATGAATTCTCCCTGCAATTATACCGCTTGACATAATAAGACTATTGGTGTTGATTGTAATATCTACATCAAGAAAAGAAAGGTTTATTACACTACCTTTTAAAGAACCAAAAAATCCGGCACGCATTAAATTGGAATCCGTGACGTTCATCTTCAGTCCTCGGATGGCATACCCGTTTCCATTTAGGTTTGCCTCAAAGCTCACATTGGCATATGGATTTGGAGCAATGGGAAGCCATCCTGCTCCGTTATTATAAAAATCACCGCCGGGGGTAAAATCTGACGGGGAAAAGACTATGTCATTCACAAGCTTAAAATGCTTGCCGGGGTAATCTCTGATACTGTTTAGCTGTTCTTTTGTAGAGATTATGTAAGGATTTCTGGCAATCCCTGTACCTGAGTCAAATCCGGCAGCGCTGACAGAAAAAGATAATAGGGGAACAGATAACAATGTAAGCAATATAAAAAAGCTCAACATTAAGGACATAGGTCTTTTTAACGGTTTCATAATAACCTCGCTTTGTTTTTTGTAAAACGATTAGATAGTATGTGAAAAACAAAAGTCAAAAAAACTTTTATATATCGTAAATAATCGTTTTTGACAATAGCACAATTTTAACACACAAGGGTTTTGCGGTCAAGAGATTAATTAATTAAAAACTTAAAAAAGGTGATGATTCGTCTGTCTTTTCATGGTTGGAAACACCCGGTGTTTTTTTGGTATAAATTAAAAAAACCCGGAACAGTATGCTCCGGGTGGGTTGTGGCCATATTAACTTATCAGTCCTTGAGCCAGGCGGGTAAAAACTCTGCGGGGATAAAGTGGCGTACATTGCCCTTTAATGTGTCGAGGGAGAACTTGCCCCCTACCAAAGTTGCCTTGTTGCTGCGCTCCCAGGAATGGACGGCATGGACGTTTGCCAGCTCTGAGGTGTAATCCTTGAGGTAATACAGCTTGTACTGACGATGCCCCGTGTCGGTCTGAATAGCTCCGCCGCCGGGCTTAATATAATGGGTTACCACAGGGGTAATCAGGGGAGCGTCTATGTAGACCATGCCGGTCTTGGCGCTCTTTACTATATCAAAACTGAGCATTCCTCCCAATAGGTTGAACCCGTCCTGACTGCCGGATAGGAAGTTGCCCAAGGAATAGGCGAGCAAGGTCCTGTGGTTGTTCGCGTTGGTGACCCACTTCATGGGCTGCAGACAGTGGGGTCCCATACCGACTATGACATCCACTCCCAAATCAATAAGCAACTGCGCATATCTTTTCTGGGTGGAATCCACGGTAGTGGTGTCGTCCCTGCCCCAATGGGCGCTGACAATAATTATGTCGGCGTTTTGGCGGGCATAGGCTACCTGCTTCTTTATAAGGTTATCTTCGAAATAAGGGATATAGGTCTGTGCGGTAGACTTCAGGGATATTCCGTTGGTGTGAGTGGTATAGGTGAGGAGGGCTACTTTTATCCCCTTTTGCTCTACTATTACCACCTTGTCCGAGGCGCTCTTGTCCTTGTAATAACCGATTGCCGTGCCACCTCTCTCGGTGAAAAAGCTGTGGGCAAAAGTAAGGTAACGATCGTCCCCCGAGTCTAACATATGGTTGTGAGCCAAATTGAAAATATTAAACCCGACATCGAACAAGGTCTCACCCATGGCTTCGGGGGTGTTGAACCTGGGATAGCCCCTTATGGGGTTGTGGTTGCCTCCTATCAAAGACTCTACATTTACATATGCCAGGTCTGCTTGTCTTATCCTTGGTGCGATGTTTGAGTATATAGATGCAAAATCATACTCCGCCGCAGCCAAGTTGGAATAAGAAGGGGTTGTGCCATTTTTCTCTGCTGCTCTAATTATGGAGTCTACATAGATAGAGGGATGTATGAGGTTGTCGGGACAGGCGATAAAGTCCAAAACCGTATCTGCCGAATCCCTGGGAGGTAAATTGAGGTTGGGAGTGCCGCCCTGACCTGGGAAATCCCCAATGTCGGAGTCGTCATTAGTCGGGTCATCGCTGCTGTCCGGGTCTGAGCTATTATCCGGCTTCGAGTCATCCGTGGACTCATCTGCGCTTGTTGCGTCGGGGTCCGAGGTGTTGTCGCTTATGTCGGGGGCAACTGCGGAAGTGTCCGAAGAGTCGCCGGGGTTGTCGGTATCGGAAACAACAGAGTCACTGCTATACTCCGAGGAATTGCCCTCCGGGTCGGATATGTGATCTAACACAATCACCAGCCCCGCTACCACCGCTACGACCAGCAAAAGCGTAAATATCTTTGTTATGACTTTGCTCATTTTGGCTCCCTGTTCTTGTTATGTAGTCAAATATATACCAAGGAAAATTGGTATATTTGTTATATAATAACCTCGTATTTGTTGATCATCTTGATAGGGTTGTAGGACATCTTTGCCTGGCGCAACCCCTCGTCCCCCATGTCCTCCTCGCGGTTGATGTACTTGACATCCTCCACGGCAAAACGGTTGGCATAGAGGTAGTTGATGGCTTCGTAGGCGCCGTCATAATCCCGCAACGCCTTTTCTACATGGACATAAAGGGTGGTTCCTATGGTCTCCCCTATGGTCATTGCCACAGGCTTGCCGTTTACAAACAGCAATCCTCCCGTCTGATCCATCTCAAAGAAATGGTCCAGCGCCCGCTTTATCAGCTTGGTCTCGGCGGCAAACATCTTGTCGTCCTTGGCGTACTCGGAAATATACTCGTCAAAGAACTCCCGGGCGGTATCAAGCAGCTGCGGGGTTATCTCTACAAACTCGCAATTAGTACAGCTTCTCATAAACTTGTTGAGACGATTGCGCTTTTTGTTGAACTTCCTGCCCTTGAGGGTCTTCATACTCTCGGCAGAATATACATAATCGGACCAACCCTCGAGCTGTCGAACCTTTGCATCGCCGAAATAAGGTAAAGCCGACTCGGGAACGAAGTTAAAACGCTTTTTGCCGTCTTCGTGCTTGCAGTGCTCCATCAAAAGTTGTATGGCTTTGTCGATGGGCATCTTGCCGAAGGGAACGGCATAATCGCAGTACTCCTCCACGGACTTGCCCCTTATAAAAAATGTGTCGTCATGTATCGCATAACGATAATCATAATAATCAGCCCACAAAAAAATCCCGAACACCGTGAAATCACAGGTTCCGTAGGGCTGCTGCTTTAAATATTTCTTTATGACATCCAACTCGCCGTCGCGAATCTTCTTAAATTCCAGCATAAAAATATGCACCTCTTAGTTTTGTCTTTGCTCGGTTACTATACCAAAAACTCGGTTGATTGTCAAATATTTGCACAGGATTTTTTTGGAGTTTTATCCGTCTTTGTGCCCTTGACTAAAGCAAGGTTTGAAGGTATTATTAAAGTAATGAAAACATTGTCTCGGTATAATGAGATGACAACAAAAACGCAAAGGAGTGTCAAATGGAAAAGGTTTTGCTTTATGCCATGAATGGGGAAAAAATGTGTTTTACCCATGTATTGTTAAACGCCCTGGACCTTTCGGGTGCCGGTGGTGAGGTGAAGATTATCTTTGAGGGTATGTCGGTGAAGCTGGTCCCTGTCTTGGAACAAGAGGCCAACCCCTTGTACAAAAGAGCAAAAGAAGCGGGGCTGATAGCCGGTGTGTGTTTGGCTTGCTCTAAGTCCTTGGGGGTCCATGACGCGGTGGTAGAGTCCGGGCTGACTCTGCTTTCCGATATGTCCGGGCATGCCGGAGTCAAGGATTATATAAGCGACGGATATAAGGTGCTGGTGTTTTAACCCTTTTTTACCGGACTTAACAAAAATCCATACAAAGAGCCGTGTCTAATGTCGACACGGCTCTTTGCTTTAGGATGTATTTTACTTATTTCGAGAAGAAACATGCAATAATTAGTCGGTGGCGGCTTCTGCGGCGGTGATAATCGCCTGCCGCTGACTGTCGTTTAGCATCCTGTGGGTCAGGAGGGCTATTATAATAATGCCCGGAATGTTAAGCGCCAATCGGAGCAAAACAAACTTTATTCCCATATAAGACGCCTCAAAAAACAACAAGGTCAACTTGGTGGAAGACCAAGCACCGATAAAGATAAAGACATTGGTCAGGGTGCTTCCCTTCTTTAGAAATACTGCAGAAATGGGGAAGGCTGCGTATAGGGGACCGGAGCCCACCGAGCCTAAGAAAAAGGCGATAGCCACCCCCAGCAGTCCGCTCCCTTCCCCCATAAACTTAACCATGGTCTCCCGCTTTACCCAGATGTCCATAAGACCCAGAAGGATAAAGATGGGGGGCAGGATGGTGAGCATCTCTATGATATTGTCCCCGGTCTTGGAAAATGCGGGCTTGCCTATATCAGGCAGAGCAAACAACAATATCACATTTACCACCAAAAGTGCCAAAAACACTTTGTATCTAAATAACAGCTTGGTTAACTTTTTCATTCCAGTACCACCCCCACTACCACCGCAATCACCAGAGAAAAGGCAAATGCCAAAGAGTTCCTCAGGATAGCTGCCTTCTTGCCGAAGGTCTTAAACTCCAAGGGAAGGGTGATAATCCCTACCATCATCAAAGAGGTTACGAAGGCGGCGATCTGCATAAACCCGGCTCCGTTTTTCAATAATGCGGATGCCAAAGGGAAAGCTACAAACCCGGGGATTAGAGTAACAGCACCGATGGAAGCGGCGATTAATACTCCATACCAGCCGGATTCCTTACCCAAAAACGAGGAGATTTGGTCCGGGGTCAAGACCGCCAGGGCGATACCGATGACAAATATGACTGCCAAGAAGTCCGGAAGGATATTCTCAAAAGCCTTCCAGGACTTCTTTAGCGCCAGGATTGTCTTTTCTTTGCTCTTTATATATGAAAGGACAAGCCCCAACAGGGCTGCCCCATAAAAGACATAGGACATTACTGACATATGTGTTTTACCTACCATATCAAAAAGTTTATCCCTATTATAGCTAATATTATTTTTTTATAAGTGACCCGGTCACACACCCCTGTCAGAACCAATACCCTTGGGGTTGACTTCGGTGTCGCTTATGCCTCGGGTCTCTTGGGCTTTTCGCTTTATCCTCATGCAATCCGAAGCGGTGACCACCCCGTCCCCGTCAAAGTCGGCGCAATAAAACTCTGCGGGGTCGGGGGTGTAGGTGCCAAAGAAAATCCGTTTTGCCAGCAAATAATCCTTGGCGTCTATTACTCCATCACGGTTTATATCCCCCTTTGTCGGCAGGACGCCAAAGGAGTCGGACAATGCCTTGGCTATTGACAAAGTGAGGAGGGTGAGGTTGTCTTTGTCCAGCAGCCACTTTGCACTCCTTTTGTTGGTATGAAAGGAGTTCTCGAGTATCACTCCGGGGACCCCTGCCATAAAAGAGCCGTGGAGGACTCCGTAGTAGTTGTCGTTGACTGCCCCGTCGCCATCCCGGTCTATACCGGACAGGCGTTGATAGACCTTGGGGTTGTCCTTGGTGTCCATGACTACCGACACCGTGTCTGCCAGCAACTCTGCCAACGCCCTCGACCTTTCGGTCACTGCCTTTGTCTCGGGGGTTTGGTGGTTTATCGCTTGGTGAATACCGCACACCCTGTCTACATACTCGACAGAGGCGGCGTTGCTGTGAAGGGACAAGAACAAGTCACATCCGCGGGCAGCTCTCCCCCGCTTTGTAACCTCCAAATCCTTATCCTTATCCTCGCGGGTGGTAAGGACCGCAAAACCCCTTTGGATCAAAAACTCTTTTAACAACAAATGCAGCTCCCACATCACCTCACTCTCGTAATACTCGGGGACCACCGGGCTTTGATTGCGTCTGCCGTAATGCCCGGCGTCCAACATTATCGTGACCACGGTCAGTCCTCCTTCTTTGTAAACTGTTTTACCGCTTGGTGGACTCCGGTGGCAGCCAGCCCCGAGACTATTCCCACGGCGACGGCGGTTATGGGGTCGGTCGCCGGGAAATCCGGTATGGAAAACATGGCGGGGACCCCGAGAGCTCCTCCGGTAAACCCGGCGATGACGGGAAGCCACCTGCCGGGGATATCAAAACTCTTTGCCCCTTGGGTTATCAAAAAACAAATGGCGGTCAGCGCCGCCACGCAGGGTAATCCAAAATCCATTTATGCCTCCTTATAATATAAATTCTTAATCCCAAGTTCGGTGTAAAAATCCTTTTGCTCCTGCTTTATCTGCTTTGAATATTCCAGTGCGCGGGTGAGCTCGCCGTTGTGTCTGCCCTCGCAAATCGCCCGTGCCGACACCTCCCCCAAGGCAAAAGCTGCCCCGAGCCCTTTGATTATGAGGGTCTGGTTTTTTACCCAGAGCGCCTCTCGAGCTTGTCGCTTTTCTTCGGTTTTTTGCAAGTATCCCTTCAAAAGCCAAAAGCAAAAAGCGGTGAGGGCAGAAGGGATTCCTGCGGTTATAAAAATTTGATATATTAGCATTTTGTGCTCCTGTATCTATAAAATCTATGGGTGTAAAAACCCAAATGCCATATAAAAACGATGCGGGAAAATCCGCATCGTAGTTGTTATTGTAAGATGTTATACGCTTGATTGTAGTCGGGCTTGTGAAACTTAAAAAACTATTGCAGGCGAGCCTTAAACAACCCTTTGCCTAAGGTTATCATAAACTTGCATAGTTTGAAAAATATCCTTGGACCAACACCACGGGGGTGCCCTTGTCGCCGGAACCGCTGACCAAGTCACAAAGACTGCCAAGCAAGTCGGTCAACTGACGGGGAGTGGTCCCCAAGGACAGGTCGGAGTCGTCACACTTGTTGCGTATCTTCTCCTTTAGTGCTGCCGAGAGCTGCTCTCCCGTAAGGTCGGAGAACTCCGCATCGGCAAAATACTTCATCTTTAGCTCTTTGGGGGTGCCTGCCAGCCCTTCGGTAAACGCCGGGGATATAACCGGGTCTGCCAGCTCCC
Organism: uncultured Oscillospiraceae bacterium; assembly: GCA_964522305.1. GTDB lineage: Bacteria > Bacillota > Clostridia > Oscillospirales > CAG-382 > UBA1049. Next base: position 3,031 of record CAZFVM010000014.1, on the reverse strand, counting down.
ATATGCCTCCGACCGGGTCTTTGAACCCGCCGTCGCCATAAACCAAGACCTCCATCTTCTTGCCGGTGACTGACAAAATCCTGTCTGCCACTCCCCGCACCACAGTCATGGTATCCCGGGGGAAGAGCTTGACCGAATCATCCGTCGCCATATTGGACCCCAAAAGCCCGTACTCCGGGTTGTAACCGCTGCCGTCAACGGAGGCGGTCAATATCTGGTCCAAGCGGTAGGAAACCTTTGCCCCTGCCTTCTTTAGCCTGCGCTGGGTAGAAAATCTACTGTGAACATCGCAGTTGAGGACATTCTTTGTATACTTGAGTATATGCTCCGGGCGGTTGGAAAAGAGAATCTCGATATTGTCTGCCAAGCCCTTATAAAACTCTATATAGTCTATCTTGGTGTAGTGGTGGATGGTCTCTTCACCGGGGAAAATCTCTCTAAACTCCTCATAGGTAAAAGAGTCGGAATAGGGGTTTATCCCTGCGTTGTCAAAAGCCTCCTGATCGATAAAGCGGTTGCCCATCTCGTCGGTGGGGTAGCAAAACAAAACATACAACTTGTCGGCTGCCGCTGCCATAGCCTTGAGCAACAACGCAAACCTGTTGCGGCTCATTATGGGGAACACAACCCCCAAGGGTCCGGTGCCGAACTTGTCCTTTATATCCCGGGTTATCTGGTGACAGGTGGCATAGTTGCCCTGTGCCCTCGCCACCACCGCCTCGGTAATCCCCACCACATCCCCGTCGTTGAGGGCAAAGCCCTCCCCTTGTGAGGCTGCTACTATGCTATCGACTATCCCCGCCGATAGGTCGTCCCCCCTCATAAATATCGGAGTAATAATTCCTCTGGCGGTAACACCCGTAAATTTCATAAATAAAGTCCTTTCGATATTCCGCAAAGCGCTGCGTATATTCTTGTTTGGGAATATGTCCTACTTCATTATAGAATGTAACGACCGTATTGTCAAAAGAAATATGAAAATACTTGTGACTTTCTTTTGGCTATAACCCACCTTTATGGCAAAAGGTCAACCCCGGATTATATCCGAGGCTATCGCCTTAATGAGTTGGCGCTGGGATACCGACAAGCCGGGAGCCTGACTTAGGAGTCTGCCGATGGCAAGCTCCCGTTGTCTCGGGGTTGCCGTGTCCTTTAACGCCTGTGCCAACATGATGTTGGAAAAATGATAATTGCCTCCCGAATCCTTGCCCAAAGAAACCATAAGCTCGGTGGCGCTCTTCATATCCGGGTTTGTCGGAGCGTTTGCCAACAGGCTCGCCATCCTTGTCATCCCTTCTTTGACCCCGGCATATTCTGTGGGGTTGATCCCGTTGATATCCAGAATATAGTCAGCTTCCTCCGAGGTTATATGCCCTTGACTTATGACATTATCCACATACAGGATAACCTCGGCATAATCGGAGACCCCGGACTTTAGCTCTTTTGCCAGGGCGGTGACCTTGGTGTTGACATCCTTATAAGCCTGGGACTCCGAGACTTTGACCGTTGTGTCCTTGACAGGGTCTTTTGTCTTGTTGTCGGTCGGGGTTTTGCCTGCCGTGGTCTTGCTGTCGAGTTGCGCCTGCTTGTAGGCGAGTTCTCGCTCGTCTTTTTGCTTACTGTACTCTAACTGGGCTGCCTTGAGCTCGTAATCCCGATCTTTAACAAGCCTGTCATAGTCCCGGTCTTGTTGTAACCGATACCTGTCCAATGCCAATTGATAGCGCTTGTCCTCCCTATCGCTTTGGGCACCTATGGCGTTTAGCTGCTTTAGCATGGTGTCTCCTTGGGACAAAAACTTGGAATAATCCTTGTCTGCAAGCTTTGCTCCATAGTCCTCAAACTCCTGCATATAACGCTGATATGCTTGTTGACCTGCGGCTTGGGAATAGGTGGAGTTGTAACCCCCCGTGAGGTATGCCGTCTTTGCCAAAGTGTCCTCCATCGCTCGGTCTGCCCTCTTGGTGTATGCCTCCTTGGCTCTGTTGTAAAGCTCGCTTTGGTAAAAAGCCTCGGGGTCGTACTTGCGGGAGGTGTACTCGGACAAAAGTCGTTGTATGGCGGTGTCGTAGACCGACTCTCGGGTTGGCGCCTTGCGGGTTGTGGTTGTCAAAATTTGATTGCCGCTCATAGGGTCTCCTCCTTACTTATGGGTGTCCGGCGGGACAAAGCCGTTCCCCCTTGCCCGTTGTTAAAGGGGTAGTTGTCAAGCAGCTCGGATATCCCGTCGGCTAAGTCCAGCAGATTCTTTAACCTCTCCCGGGTCTTGGGCTCGAAATTGTCTATGGTCAGAGAGTTTAGCCTATACTCGGTCTGCCTTTGAAGGTGGTTCATGTCCTATCCCCTCCTTTGGCTGCCTTGACCGTAACCGAATACAAGGTGCAGTCTCGGTTGCCAAAAAACCTCAAAGCGAAATGCCTGCACCGTCGAGGTAATGGCAAAAACCGTCTGCAGGTCTTGACCGAGCTGTAAGGCGCCTCCCCTAAGGGCACAAACTCCCCGTCGGAGTCGTACTTGATGTCTGCTTGCAGGGTACCCTGATACACAACGGATATCTCCCGTATATATATGGGGGTGGCGGACTTGGACAAAAAATCCCCGGTAATCGACTGCCACACCGGGGATAATTGCAGGCGGTGGTCATCGGTTATGGATGTGGCAAAGGGGTCTATATACTCTATGGGGCGAAGGGCTCCCGGGTAGCGGACAAAGTATAACTTGTCTTGGATACCGGTGAAAGACAGGGGGAAATACCCGTTGCCCTCACCGTCTAGTCCGAGGCTCTCTTTGTGCCACACCTGTCGGGAGATGTCATATACAAAGAGGGCGCAGGAGGAACCTTGCTCTCGGGCTTGGCGAAGGGAAAGATAATACTTGCCGCCGCACCCCCCTCCTTGGGGGTCAGGGTCTTGCAGGTATTCCTTTGGCAAGTTGCTTTGTATGGGGGTCGCCTTGTACCCGTCGAAGGCATAAATCCCCCGAGGGGACTTGTAGTACAAAACATTGTCTATCACCGTCATGGAATCCTGAT
>CAZFVM010000013.1:0-20111 GCA_964522305.1 uncultured Oscillospiraceae bacterium | reverse complement strand
AGGTTCTACTTTGGCTTCTTTCAAAGAGGCGAAATCGACTTCGTAAATGTTTTTTGTATCCGAAAAAACAATTCCCTTGTCCGATAGCTTTTTATAATCATAAATCGCAAGGGTATACTCCACTCCCTTGGAATGGGGGGTATCGTCTTTGTCCCGGTTATTGAAGTTATTGATGTCAAAGAATATATAGTCATAATAGTAATTATCTTTTATAACTATTGTTTCTACACCAAAGCTTACTCTCAGATAACCATACTTTCTGTTTGAGCCGGTAACTTCATTGGCAAGAAGGTAAAAATTGCCGTCGCTGTCCGATAATATACAGGCCAAAGCTTGCTGCGTTTCACCGTCCGTAATCTTCTTTTTGTTAAACTGTATTCCAATTTCAAGTTCATTAGCCGACTCGGCATAGAACAAATGCCTTAGTTGTATTGAACCATCGTAATTCATAAAGTCAGTGGGGTGAACGCCGTATACTTCAAAGTCCAAGGCTAAGTCGGAAGCTTTTTGTCTTGCGGAATCAGAGAAATGCATTTTACTAAACATCCCGGGCTCACAAGAAGTAAAAATTGCGAAAAATATCATTCCGTATACCAAGAAAGAAATAGAGTATAGCAGAATTTTAAAAGCTTTCTTTATTCTTTTTGCGTTTTTTGATGGAAACGGTGACAGGTCCTCGTCGTCATCTTTAAAGTAATTACCTTTATAGTCCATTGGGTGCTCCCGGTGTTAATATTCAATCTTAATCATAATCAAAAGTATACATATATTATGACTCGTCAATGTCTTTAATCATAATACATAATGTTCAGTCGTTAAAACACAATATTTACTTATCCACGCAGTTTTCCCCGAATTGTGGATAAGTATAGGGCGAAACACCTAATAAAACGATAGGTTTCGGGGTTTATCCACCAAAAGACTGTGGATAAGTAGAATAATAATGTGGTTTTATGTAAACTTAATTATGGGTTGGTTCCGAGTAGTGGGGTATGATTTTTGTTAAAAAAGTAGTTTAGGTGTACTTTTTATCCAGGCTTCTAAGTTGAATAGCCATAGCAATATGGGAAGACAGTATTAGATCCTGTTGTTCAAAGTCCGCAATTGTTCTGGCAATTTTAAGGATTTTGTCATACCCTCTGGCAGATAGATTTAGTCTGTTGAAAGCAGTATATAAAAGATCTTTGCCTTTTTGGTCGGTAACACAATATTTGCGGATATGCTTTGGCTGCATTAGAGCGTTGGAAGTCAATTTATTGCCGTTGGAAAGTGTTTCGCCTTCAAACCTTGAAAGTGCAAACTCCTTAGCTTTTAGTACCCTCTTTCTTATCTCGCTGCTGCTTTCTGCAGCAACCACCGTATCGATCTCACTAAAGCCTAAAGCACCTACTTCTATTTGCAAATCTATCCGGTCCAAGATGGGACCCGAGATTCTGGAAATATAAGCCTTGCGGGTACTGATAGAGCAGACACATTCTTTTGTCGGATGACCGTAATAACCACATTTACAGGGGTTCATTGCACATACCAACAAGAAGGATGCGGGGTAGGTAACCGTGCCGTTGACGCGAGTGATAACCACCTCTCGATTTTCTATAGGTTGCCTCAATACCTCGCGTGACCGCTTGTCAAACTCCGGGAACTCGTCTAAGAAGAGAATCCCATTGTGAGATAACGAAATTTCGCCGGGCTTGGGATTGGCTCCTCCTCCGGAAAGAGCGATATGAGACAAAGTGTGGTGAGGAGCTCTGAAGGGACGATGCATCAATAAGGGTTTTAGCAATGAAGTCAGCCCCGCTACAGAATGGATTTTGGAAGACTCGATAGATTCCTCCAAAGTTAAAGCCGGCATAATTCCGGGCAATCTCGCAGCAAGCATACTCTTCCCGGACCCCGGGGGGCCTATCAACAGAATGTTATGATTACCGGCTGCAGCAATTTCGAGAGCTTTTTTTGCACTTTCTTGACCCTTCACTTCTGAAAAATCGAGGGGGGAGAGATGCTCGGTAGCAAAAAAATTGTTGCTGTCGAAGAAAACAGGAGACAAAAGCTCTATTCCCATAAGATGGTTATATATCTCCAACACATTATCCGCAGGGTAAACCGTGATTCCCGAAGCCGATGCTTCCTCACTGTTTTCTGCCGGCACATAGATTTCGTCAAACCCTGCATTCTTTGCGGCAATAGCCATCGAGAGAACACCGTTGACGGCTCGTAGTTCCCCGGTCAAAGATAACTCGCCCAAAAAGCATTTTTTTGACAAGTCGAGGTTGTTAAAGGCAGGATCGGCAATTAAAGACAAAAGAATTGGAAGGTCATACGAAGAACCTTCTTTTTTGATATCGGCAGGCGCGAGATTTACGGTGAGCGCCCCTTTCTTCAATGATAAAGAGCAACTTCGCGCAGCGGCACGGACCCTGCCGGCAGCCTCTTTCACCGCATTATCAGGCAGACCTATTATCTCTAATTTTGGCTGTGGAGAACCGACATTGGAAGATTCTACGCTTATGACAATACCGTCTATACCGCTAATTGCAGCAGAAAACAAAACCTTAACCATATATGCTAATTCCGTTTCCCAGAAAATATAAATTCGACTATTTTACTTCTATAACTTTATCATAAAAACCCTTTCTTTTCAATAGACAACCAAAAATTAAAAGCGGTTGTTTTTATTTATTACTCGCATATTTTAAATAAGTGTAAAATCCAATAATTTTGAATGTAATGTATTTACACAAGGGGAAAATAGTGATATAGTTATAAGGATGAATAACAGGAGGTATTATATGCCATTTTTAAAAAGAAAAAAACTGTCTTTAGATGGTAATACGGCAGCAGCGCATGTTTCCTATGCATTTACGGAAGTTGCCGGTATTTATCCGATAACCCCGTCTTCCGATATGGCGGAGGTAACAGATAAATGGTCCGTCGGAGGTAGGAAAAACATTTTTGGTCAAAGTGTAAGAGTTGTGGAAATGCAATCCGAGGCAGGGGCAGCCGGCACTGTGCACGGATCCCTTTCTGCTGGTGCTTTAACTACTACCTATACAGCTTCCCAGGGCTTGCTATTGATGATACCAAACATGTACAAGATTGCCGGGGAATTGTTACCCGGAGTAATTCACGTTTCGGCAAGAGCTATTGCGGCCCACGCACTTAGTATTTTTGGTGATCATTCTGACGTTATGGCTTGCAGACAAACCGGGTTTGCTCTGCTATGTTCCAGTAATGTTCAAGAGATCATGGACTTAGGTGCAATCGCCCATATGGCTGCCATTAAGGGAAGAGTGCCTTTCTTGCATTTCTTTGATGGTTTCCGCACTTCCCATGAGATACAAAAGATTGAAGTTTGGGATTACGAAGACTTGAAAGAAATGGTTGATTTAGACGCCATCGAAGACTTTAGAGGCAGAGCCTTAAACCCTGAAGCTCCGGTACTAAAAGGTACTGCTCAGAACCCTGACATTTTCTTCCAAGCCAAAGAAGCTGCAAACAGATATTACGACGCAGTTCCCGGCATTGTAGAAGATTATATGCAAAAGGTTAACGAAAAGATAGGAACAGATTATAAGCTCTTTAATTACTACGGCAGCCCGGATGCAGAGAAAGTTATAGTTGCCATGGGTTCTGTATGTGACACTATCGAAGAAACTATCGATTACCTGATTGACAAAGGGGAAAAGGTCGGACTGGTTAAGGTTAGGCTTTACAGACCCTTCGTTACACAAAGGTTTATCGAAGCTCTTCCCAAGAGTGTTAAGAAGATAGCTGTCCTTGACAGAACAAAGGAGCCGGGAGCCATAGGCGAACCGCTGTATATGGATATCGTCAACTCATTACATAACACAGAGTTTGATAATCTCTTAATTGTAGGCGGAAGATACGGACTGGGCTCTAAGGACACAACCCCCGCGTCGATTATCGCTACTTATAAGAACCTCGATGCAGCCAAACCCATGAATGGTTTCACAGTAGGTATAGTAGACGATGTTACCAACTTATCTTTACCTTTAGAAGCCCTTCCCGTTACAGTTCCGCAGGGTACGGTTTCTTGTAAGTTCTGGGGATTTGGGTCTGACGGTACTGTTGGAGCCAATAAGAATTCTATTAAGATTATCGGCGACCATACAGACAAATATATACAAGCGTATTTTGCCTATGACTCCAAGAAGTCCGGCGGAATTACAATAAGCCATTTAAGATTCGGCGACAAGCCAATTAAATCTACCTACTATGTCGCTCACGCAGACTTTGTGGCGTGTCACAACCCTTCATATGTTGATAAGTACGACATGACTGAGGATTTGGTACAAGATGGTACATTCCTGCTCAATACTACCTGGACAATCGAAGAGTTAGAAGACAAGTTACCCGCAAAGCTAAAGAAAGACCTGGCAGTAAAGAACGCTAAATTTTATATTGTAGACGCGATTTCTATTGCCAAAGAACTTGGGTTGGGCGGAAGAACCAACACTGTTTTGCAGAGCGCATTCTTCAAATTGGCAAACATCATGCCTTACGAAGACGCTGTTAAATATATGAAGGAAGCCGCTTACAATAGCTTTTTCAAAAAAGGCGAAGCTATCGTAAACATGAACTACGGCGCCATAGACGCAGGCGGAAGCGCTGTTGTTAAAGTTGATGTCCCGGCTCATTGGGCAGATTTGACAATAGAAGAACCTGTATACGACTTCAAGGGAAGACCGGAAGTGGTTGATTTCGTTAAGAATATTTTGGTACCTGTAAACGCACAGCAGGGAGATAACCTACCGGTATCAACCTTCGCAAATGCAGCAGACGGCACTTTCCCACAGGGAACTGCCGCTTATGAGAAGCGCGGTGTAGCGATAGATGTACCTGAGTGGCAGCCCGATAACTGTATCCAGTGTAACTTCTGTGCCTATGTTTGCCCTCACGCAACTATCAGACCTGTAGCGATGAAAGCCGAAGAAGCAGAGGGCCATTCCGGCATGAAGCTTTTGGACATGATGGGGATACCTGATTATAAGTTCGGTATAACCGTTTCGGTTTTGGACTGTATGGGATGTGGTTCCTGTGCTGCTGTTTGTCCCGGTAAGCGTGGCGAAAAAGCATTGATCATGAAGCCTTTTGACACTCAACTGGATAAGCAGAAGTATTGGAATACTGTTTATGAGTACGCTGATGATCCCGTGGTGCTTGAGAGATTCAAGCCCGAAACAGTAAAGGGCAGTCAGTTCAAGCAACCTCTTCTTGAGTTCTCCGGAGCTTGTGCAGGTTGTGGTGAAACGCCTTATGCAAGGCTTATTACTCAGTTGTATGGTGAGAGAATGATTATCGCCAATGCAACCGGATGTACCTCTATTTGGGGAGCTTCTGCTCCGTCAATGCCCTATACAACAAACAAAAAGGGGCATGGTCCCGCTTGGGCGAACTCCTTGTTTGAAGATAACGCCGAATATGGATTCGGTATTCACCTTGCCATGAAGCACAGGAGAGAGAAGCTTGCCGAAATAGTAAGAGAACTCTCTACTTCCGGTAACGAAGAAGTTAACGAAGCTTGTGCAAAATGGCTGGAAGTAAAAGACGACGGCAAAGCTTCTGTTGAAGCTTCCGAGAACCTTCTTACTATATTGACAAAAATAAAAGAAGGTTGCGGTGGAAGCGATTGCGGCTATGTAAGCCTCATCGATGAAGTTTTGGCAAAAAAAGAACTTCTCACCAAGAAGACCACCTGGATCTTTGGTGGAGATGGTTGGGCATATGACATTGGGTTTGGCGGACTGGACCATGTATTGGCATCCGGCGAGAATGTAAACATCGTTGTATTTGATACCGAAGTATACTCTAACACCGGAGGACAAGCCTCTAAATCTACACCAACCGGTGCAATCGCACAATTTGCCGCTTCCGGTAAGGCACAGAGGAAGAAGGATTTGGCTGCTATTGCCATGTCTTATGGATATGTCTATGTGGCGCAAATCGCAATGGGTGCTGATTACAACCAGACCATAAAGGCATTAAACGAAGCAGAGAGTTATGACGGTCCTTCCCTTGTTATTGCATATTCCCCCTGTATAAATCACGGAATCAGGAAGGGACTGGGTAACAGCATGGCTGAGTCAAAGGCTGCTGTAGCTTCCGGTTATTGGAACAACTTCAGATATGATCCCAGATTAGCTGATGAGGGCAAAAATCCCTTTGTTTTGGATAGTAAAGAGCCGACAGAGTCCTATATTGATTTCATAAAGAATGAGACAAGATATAGTGCTCTAAGCATTTCGTTCCCCGAAAGGGCAACAAAACTCTTTGATATTGCCGCTAAGGATGCAAAAGCAAAATATGCAGCATTAAAAGAAAGAGCCGAACAATAAGATTTATGAGTGCAGCGCACATATTGTGCGCTGCATTTGAATTTTTTTAAAGAAAGGGGAGGGACCCTGTGCATAAAAGAGGGTTGGAAAAAGGAAGATATTTATCCTTATATGTAGTTACAGCCTTAATTTGTGTCGCCATAATAATTCTCTTTTCTGTTTTGCTGGTATCCGGTGTTTTTTCTGACGGTAAGGATGAAGGTGGTAGGATTGTATCTGATCCGGATATCTCTATATCAGAGTTTTCGGATGTGTCCGACATTGATATGTCTTCTGATTCTGAAGTTTCGGATGATATTAAAACTCCTGCTTTCGAGACCAAGCTAATAGCAATACAAGCTGATGCCTTACAAGAAGGTAGCCTAATTTTGATAAATTCGGTGGTTGATGACAAGATATCGGACAAAGATAAAGGGCTTCTTACAAACATTTATAACAAAAAGCCTAAGGGCCTTTATAAGTTAAGCGGTACATCTTTGGTGTTGGAGGAAGTCGCCTTCAAAGCTTTTAACGAAATGCTTAAAGATTTTTATCAAGCCACCGGGGACGAAAACATCTTAATAAACAATGCCTACTTGACTCTTAGTGAACTGGAAGAAAAGAAGTTGCAGGACACCTTTCCGGATTTAACCACCGGATATTCCTTAAGAGTCGCCGTGTACCCTTCTGATAAAGGTAAAATGGGACAAGGGATACACCTGTGGGTTGAAGACAACTGCTACAAATATGGGTTTGTTCTCAGGTACCCGGAATCAAAGACAGAAGCAACTGACAAACCTCATTCCCCCTCTGTTTATAGATATGTTGGTTTGCCTCATTCCGAAATAATGAAAACCAAAAACCTTAGCTTAGAGGAGTATATCGAATTTATCAAAGATTACACTGTTTATAAGCCCCTTGAGTTTATAGACACCGAAACCGGTACCAAAACCGTTATATATTTTATAGATAATTCTCAAATAACAGGAGGCTTGCTCACTGTTCCCTCAGAGTTTTCCTATTGGTTTTCCGGGAATAATAAGGATGGTTTTGTTATTACTGCAGATGCAAAGTAAAGCATTTACGATAATAATAGAATTGCGTTTTATATAGCAAAAAACCGTTCTAAGCCAAAACAAGCCAGAACATTTGTTTTGTTAATTATGGCATATGATAAAATTGTGGCAAGGGATTTTGTGCAACATTCACATGCTCCATATTCGTATGTTAACACAAAGTCCATTCCAAAGAAGTAATATTTTGGAACTGTTTGAAGCATATAATTTTAATAGTCAATATTGCTGTATGTATAGTTTGTAAGACAGAGACTTAATGTGATCAATTGGCGGCTCTACAGTAGGTTTCTCGCTTTTTTGTGAAAGCGTGACAAACAATCGTCTGATATAATATCTAAATAAAAATTATATATGTATTATGCCGGCTTTTGTATGCAATATTGTTCTTTAAAAGTGGCATCTACTCTAATTGTAAAATAATACCCAAAACAAGCCTCTGTATATATGCACACTTGACAAAATAAACCTACCGTGATAGTATATTACTTATAAAATTAGATAAATTTTTGTACAAGTTTACCTAAAAATAATGTATTTTTTTTGTTTAAATTTTTGTTTTTTTTTTGTATTTCTTTCTTGGGAGGAAAAGTTAATGTCCAAATTTAAAACAGGAACCGGCAGAGTATTTGTTGTGGCATTAGTAGTTTTGATGCTTACAACGGGTGTTTTACCGGGTCTTTTAATGTCTACCGATGCTCTGGTTGAAAGTATAGGAGGATCAGATTCTCTTGTTAGAACTTCATTGACAGAGATTAACAATATTTTGACTTCGGTAGTTTACAACGATTATTTAAACATTCACAGGAATATAAAGGACGCAAGTGACGAAATTGTCGTTGATCTTTCGACCTATACTCAAAAAGAAGGAGAAGTCCAAGCAACCGTTAACTTAGTCGACGAGTTTGAAGGCTTTAAGGGGCAGGTTTTGCTGGCAGGAGACGACGGCAAGATTTCTTTTGAAATTGATGTTCCGGAAGAAGCTATGTATGCGATATACATAGAGTACTATACCGGTAACATTAGTGTACGAGACGAAAACGGTGTTGTTGTTAGCGAAGGCAAATCCACCTCCATTGAACGGATGGTACTTATTAACGACAAGGTGCCTTTCAAAGAAGCGCGTTCAATAGTGCTGCAAAGAAGTTGGGCAGACGAATATATAGTTGTAGACGAAAACGGCAGGCCGATTAAAGACGAAAAAGGAAACATAAAGACTATTTCCTCGGATTCCCAAGAGTTTCTTGAGTTTGTAACTGACTCCGATAATAATAAAGAAGACAGCAAGAGGTTGTTTTTAAGAGATCTAAATGGTAATGAAGCGCGTCCTGATAAGATTTTGCGCGGTGACTGGTATGATACATTTTTGTATGATTCTACAGGATATTACAACGAGCCCTTAAAGTTTTACTTTGATGAAGGCAAGCACGTTCTTTCATTCCAGACAATAAAAGAACCGGTTGCCATACGCAGTATTAAGTTGCTTAAAGCTCCTTATTTACCTACTTACGAAGAGTATTTAAAAGAACATTCCGATAAGAAAGATTATGCCGGTACAGATTCTGTTGTTATTCAAGCAGAATACCCGACCATCGTTTCAGAAAGAACAATCTATCAGCTAAACGACCGTAGCTCCACCATTACAATACCCCAAGACCCGGCTTTGATAAGACTTAATCAAATAGGCGGCGACAAGTGGCAGTATGTCGGTCAGTGGGCAGAGTGGACTGTGGATGTTCCCGAGGATGGCTTTTATAATATTGTACCCAGATCAAAGCAAAACCTCTATTCGGGTACATATGTATCAAGGCGTATATATATTAATGGAACAGTTCCTTTTGAAGAAGCCGGATATTTGAGATTTAACTATTCGGACAGATGGTTAACTCAACCTCTAAACGATGGATATAACGACTTTAAGTTTTATCTAAAATCCGGCATCAACGTTATTCGTATGGAGGTTGTACTCGGGGATATGGCAGAAATTCTCGGTATAATCGAGAACAGCTTGATTACCATAAACGGATATTACAGAAAGATTCTCATGATTACAGGGCCCAAGCCCGATGAGTATCGAGATTACCGTTTTGAGCGTTTGATTCCCGAGGTTTTAAAAGGTCTTAAGGCACATGCAATAATCATTAACGATGTTTCTGCCAGACTAAGGGATATTACCGGAGATAAAGGTGAGCATACCGCTACCTTGGATAAAATAGCCATCTACCTCGAAAGGATGGGTACATATCCTACTACAATAGCTGCCAGTATGGGCACTCTTAAGGACTATTTGGGCGGACTTGGTACTTGGCTCACTACCACACAAAACCAACCTTTATATATTGACTACTTTTCTATACAGTCTGTTAGTGCCGATATGCCTGAAGATGAACCCGGTTTTTTCAAGGCAATGTGGGGAGAGATTCAAAAGTTTTTTGTTTCTTTCTTCGCAGATTATGACTCTATCAGCTCATTTTCTGATGGGATAACTGCTGAAGATATCCAGGATGTAGCTATTGAAGTTTGGACAGCTACCTCCAGAGAACAAGCACAAATAATACGCGGTTTGGTAGACGATGATTTCTCGGTTAACTATAACATACCGGTTACAGTTAAGTTAGTTGTGGGCGGCACGTTGTTGCCTGCTACACTTGCAGGTACCGGTCCGGATGTTTCTATGGGTAACGCGCAAGGAGACCCGGTAAACTACGCTATCCGTTCTGCTGTCAAGGCCCTGAACACCACAAGTGGCGATACAAACATCGGCTATAACTTTAATGACCTTTCCCAATGGAAAGATCATCCGGTTTATAGTGGGTTCTTGGACAAAATCGATACTTTCGACGAGCTAAAAGAAAGTTTTGCACCTTCTGCCATGATACCTCTTACTTTATATGGTGACTCCTATGCAGTTCCCGAAAACATGGGATTCTCTATGATGTTCTATCGTAAAGATATTTTTGCCGAGTTAGGAATAAATGTGCCGAATTCTTGGGACGATTTCTACGATATTATATATACATTACAATCTAACATGCTGGAAATCGGATTCCCGGCCGGAACCGGCGGCTCCATGATAATGATGTATCAACAGGATACTGATTTATATAAAATGGGCAATTATGATTATTATATGGATCTGTATCACAAAAATGGCTATACAGACGATGAGCTGTTGGAGCTGGGATACACTTACTTAGATGATGAAGGTAACATAATCCCCAAGACCGACGGCATGACGATAAATCTGGATTCAGATACTGCGTTGGCAACTTTTAAGGAAGTATGTCAGTTGTTTACCATGTATGACTTCCCGGTAACCTATAGCTTTGCCAACCGCTTTAGACAAGGAACAATGCCTTTTGCAGTGTTGGATTACAGTACTTATAACCAATTAATAGTGTTTGCACCTGAGATAAAGGGTCTTTGGGAATTCACGCCGTTACCCGGTACTTTATATGCCGACGGCACCATTGATAACACTACATTAGGTGCAGTATCTACCATGATAATGATGAGGACCGTTAATGACATGAACGCACTTTCTGCTTGGACATATATGCAATGGTGGACCAGTGCACAAGTTCAAAGTGCTTACGGTAACGAAATGGTAGCCTTACTCGGGCCTTCCGCCAAGCAAAACACGGCTAACCTCGAAGCATTGGCAAATATGGCTTGGTCAAAAGACGAGTATGACAACCTTAGAGCTCAGTTTAATGCAGTCCAATGTGTTCCTGAGTTCCCCGGCAACTATATAATTGGGCGTTATACCAACTTTGCTTTCCTGGATGTTTATAACAAAGGGGACGAGCCTGTTGAGAAGATGCTTTCCTATATAGGAGATATAAATACAGAGCTTTCGAGAAAGCGCAAAGAGTTTAACCTTCCTGTCGCAGAGGATTTTGTGCAACTCGAACATGCGTTAGCAGACAAAGATTAAGGGGATATAGAATATGGCAAATGATAAAGCGATTGTTAGATCCGACATAACAAAAACTCAGTGGACTTTAATTCAAATGAAGAAACACTGGGCCGGATATGCTATGGTTTTTCCGTTTTTCCTGCTGTTTTTTATCTTCACGGTAGTCCCGGTTTTGTTGTCGGTTGTCCTTAGTTTCACTACCTTTAACTTATTGGAATGGCCGAAGTTCGTTTTTATGGAAAACTATATTCGCCTTTTATTAGATGACGATATATTTTTGTTGGCGATTAAGAACACTTTAGTTTTCGCTGCGATTACCGGACCCGGGTCATATTTACTCAGTCTTTTCTTCGCTTGGTTTATAAACGAGTTGAGACCGAAGATAAGGGCTTTTGTAACAGTACTGTTTTATGCTCCTTCTATTTCCGGATCAGTTTATCTTATATGGACTATCTTTTTCTCTTCAGACCAATATGGATTTGCAAATGCTTGGTTGATAAAGCTCAACCTTATCACAAAACCTATTTTATGGTTCCAGGACGAAAAATATATATTTACACTAATAGTAGCCGTAGCCTTATGGACTTCCTTGGGAACCGCTTTCCTTACTTTTATAGCCGGCTTTCAGGTTGTTAATCAAGAGCTTTATGAGGCAGGGGCTGTTGACGGGATCAAAAATCGATGGCAGGAGCTTTGGTTTATTACCTTGCCTACAATGAGACCGCAGATGATGCTAGGAGCTATTCTGGCAATCACAGGTTCTTTCGGATTCGGTTCCCATATTACTGCTTTGGTTGGTTTCCCCAGCCCAAACTATGTGGCACATACTATCATGCACCACTTGGATGACTATGGGGGCGCCCGTTATGAAATGGGGTACGCCTCAGCCATTGCGACACTTTTGTTCTTTATGATGATTGGCGCAAACCTTTTAGTTACCAGGGCGTTGAGAAAGGTAGGTTCATAACGTAAATGACTTCAAACATTTCGAGTAAATTTAAAGAGTACAGACGCAAGAGAGAGCTGGATAAATCCCTTGTTGCCCACAAGCGTTCGGTAACCCGCTCTGCAGGAGGAGATATTGGTATTTATATCCTTTTGGGGATAGTTGGGGTTATTATGGTTTTACCTTTGGTTTATGCTATAGCCCAGTCTTTAAAGCCCTTGGATGAATTCTGGGTTTTCCCCCCGAGATTCTTTGTTGTAAATCCTACCTTAAAGAACTTTTCGGACTTATTCCGCCTAATGGGTGACTCCTGGGTGCCTTTTTCCCGGTATATCTTTAATACCGTTATGATTGCTACAGTAGGTACTGCAGGACACGTTTTCTTTGCTTCTTATGCTGCATATGCAATCGCAAAGATTCCTTTTCCCGGTCGTAACTTCCTGTTTGGAATAATAGTTTATTCTTTGATGTTTAATGCCACGGTAACCGGCATTACCAACTTTATTACAATGGCGTTATTAGGTTGGGTTGATACTTATTTCGCTGTTATTGTTCCGGCATTTGCCACTACTTTTGGGCTTTACCTGATGAAACAGTTTATGGAGACCAGTGTAAACGATTCTGTATTGGAAAGCGCAAGAATAGAAGGCGCCAACGAAAACAAGATTTTTTGGCGTATTGCAATGCCGATGGTAAAGCCTGCTTGGATAACTCTAATTATCTTTGCCTTTAAAGACCTATGGAACATGGGCGCAAACATGTATATTTATAGCGAACAGCTAAAGACTTTTAACTATGCGATAGGGCAGCTTGTTACTTCCGGTATAGCTCGTTCGGGAGTTGGAGCAGCTGCTACTGTTGTAATGATGGTTGTACCGATTACTGTGTTTGTTGTTACACAAAGTAACGTAATTCAGACAATGTCTACTTCCGGAATGAAAGACTAGGGAGGATGAAAATGAAAACAAGAACTAAAATTAACAAACTTTTATTTCTTTTGATGGCAGTAATTCTCCTCTCCGGTTTAGCTTTTTCCGCCGGTGCGGTTGTTCCATACGCCACTTACACTTACTCGGTGTTTGGGCAAATGCAGCTAAGTCCCCATGCTTATGTTCCCGAGACTGTTATTAATTCAAAGTCTATTAAGCTATCTTACGAAGAAGGTGCTTCGGATTTAGTAAGACAAAAATATAAGCCGGAGGATATGCTTGACCTTGACACTCCTTCAGATATTTGTGTTGACGACTTAGATCATGTCTATATAGCGGACACAGGTAACAGCCGGATTGTCGGATTGGACGAGAATTATAACATTAGGATTATACTTAGTAAATTTGTAAACAATCAAGGCATACCCGACAGTCTAAACAAGCCTAAGGGTGTATTTGTTACTGACAGTGAAATTTATGTAGCTGATACAGAAAAATCCAGAATTGTTATATTCGATAAGATAGGTAACTTTTTGGATATCGTTCCGGAGCCTTCCAGTGATATAATGCCTGAGAACAGCGTTTATAAGCCTATCGCGGTTGCTGTTGACAGAGCAGGACGAGTATATGTCGTATCTGCTACCACAAACTACGGTGTACTTTCCCTTAATAGAGACGGGTCTTTTAACGGATTTATTGGACCTCAAAAAGTTACTTACAATCCTTTCGAGCTTTTCTGGCGCATGTTCCAAACCCAGGAACAAATAAAGAAGAGCATTCAATATGTTCCTACCGAATATAACAACGTGACTATTGACAAAGACGGATTTCTATATGTAACCACATCTTCTATATCTGATGCGAATGTCAGTGCCGCCATATCAGGTAAATCCAAATCCGGTGACTATGCTACCGTTAAGAAGCTAAATCCCAACGGCAGTGATGTTATGAACAGAAACGGATTTTACCCTCCTTCCGGGGAGGTAGTTATGGGGGGAAGAACTTCTTCGGGCTTTAATTTTAGCGGACCCTCAACAATTGTTGATGTTGCTTTAGGGCCCCATAACACTTGGAGTATTATAGACAACAAGCGCAGCAGAGTATTTACCTACGACAGTAACGGTGTTTTGCTCTTTGCTTTTGGTGACAATGGTGACCAAATCGGAAATATTCAAGCGTTGATATCAATTGCTTATCAAGGCTCTAATATGCTTTTGCTCGACAGAACCACCAGTTCTATCACCGTTTACAAGCGTACAGGGTATGGTGATTTGATAGCTTCCGCAATCAAGAATACCGAAGATAAGAACTACGAAGCTGCGGTTAATCACTATATAAAAATACTTCAGCACAACAACAACTATGACAGCGCTTATGTAGGAATCGGACAAAGCCTTTATAGAGACGGTTATTATCTTGATTCCATGCAGTATTTCAAAAACGCTCACGATACTCAGAATTATTCTGTTGCTTATAGTAAGTATCGCAAAGAGTGGATAGAAACCAATGTTTGGGTTATTCCTCTTTTAATAATTGTATTGTTGTTTGCGATAAGCAGATTCTTAAAATTCGCAAAAGTTTACAACAAAAAAGGTGAAAAACTAACCAAGAAAAGAACTTTCTTCTCAGAAGTTATGTATGCTTTTCATGTTATGTTCCATCCCTTTGACGGATTTTGGGATTTGAAGAATGAGAAACGCGGTTCTGTCAGAGGCGGGACTTTCTGGCTTGGTCTTACAATAGCAGTATATATTTATCAATCCCTGGGCCAAGGTTACTTGTATACCGGTGGTGGACAAGGCAGCTCCTTTATAATGCAAGCAATATTTGTTGCACTGCCTTTGTTACTTTGGGCCGGGGCAAACTGGGCACTTACTACCTTGTTTGACGGGGAAGGCAGTTTTAAGGATGTTTATATAGCCTCTACTTATGCTATGGCTCCGGTACCTCTACTGGTTCTTCCTACTGTAATCCTTTCTAACTTTGTAGTAATAGAAGAGATGGCTATCCTTGGAATGATAGAGTCCTTTGCTTTTATTTGGCTGGGGCTACTAATATTCTTTGCAATGATGGTTATACACGACTATACCCTTGGAAAGAATATTTTGACAACAGTTGGCACCATAGTCGGCGTTGTGTTCTTGATTTTTATTGGAGCGTTATTCTTTAGCTTACTGCAAAAAGTAATGACCTTCGGATATAATATTTATGTCGAGTTAAAATACAGGTATTGGGGTTAGAAAGGAACGGTGAGATATATGAAAAAGAAGTTTATTTGGCAGTTATTATCCCTTGTCCTTTGTCTGATGTTAACAATACCTTTATTGGCGCTGGATGTGTTTGCAGCCAATGATAACAGCGAAGATGAGGATGTTGACATTTGGGACGCTTTATATCCCGCTTATATGACAACAGCCTTCAGATCTATTAACAATCGTATTCTGGGTAATGATGTTATTCACCCAATGGAATGCATGTTGGTAAAAGACGGGTTTGCTCTCTATATCGATAAGTTAACCGGAGAAATGGTTTTGTTACAGCTTTCCGAGCCGGACGAAACAGGTGAATATGAACTCGGCGAAGATGGAATTTATAAGTATGATGCTTATTTTTCTACCAATCCTTATAATATTGGAACAAGCCAATCACCCTCTACAGGAACCAGCACATCCGAAGCAAAAAAGAGCGAGCTGTATTCCCAGGTAATAGTAGATTACTCCGAGCAAAAAACCGAACTTACTTTTAATTCGTTTGTTGACGCCGCAAAGAATGATCAAATAAATGTTAAGCCTATCCGTAGCGGTGTTCGGGTTGAATACACTTTAGGTAGGGAAGAAGTAGCTTATTTGGTCCCTCGTTTAATCAAGAGAGAAAAACTCGAAGAGCTTCAGGAACAGATTGGGTTAAACTCTCCTGTTTCGAGTGATTCCAGGCGTTTTGGATCTTTTTACCTGCTAAAAGACCCCAATGACGAAACCTTGTCCCAAAAGTCAAAAGTCGAAATGGTAAAAGCTTATCCTATTTGTGAGCGGTTCCCTGTATATGTTTGTGAACCTCACATTACCCCAAAGGAGCTTTTAAGGCTCGAGAGATGGGTAAAGCTTTATACTGACTATTCTTTTGATCAGCTCGATATTGACCATGCCGAAACAGAGTATGTATCAAAGGACAAGGCTCCTCCTTTGTTTAAATTAGCTATTGAATACACTATAGATGACCTTGGACTTTCTGTCAGATGTAATGCAGGAAATATTAGGTTTGACTCTTCAAGCTATAAGTTATCCAACGTAACATTATTGCCCTTTGCCGGTGCCGGGAACGTAAACAACACGGGTTATATTTTTACTCCCGACGGTTCGGGTACCATAATGCAATTCGAGAACTTTAAAGGGGTTAACTTTAAGACCACCAATCAACTGTATGGACAAGATCACGCGTTCCATACAATTTCCGGAGCCAACAAAGAAGTTATGAGGCTGCCGGTATACGGAGTTGTTGAAATTGTAAAAGACCAATATTCGACTATGGAAGAGGTTATAGTGGTCGATGAAGAAACCGGAGAAGAAGAGTTAAAGCTCGAAAAGGTTATGCATGATCTTAAGATAGGTTATCTTGCCGTAATCGAGCAAGGAGATTCTTTGGCAAAGATAACCGTTGAGAATGGCGGATCGGTTCATATGTTCTCATCGGTCTATACTTCTTTTAATCCGAGACCCAAAGACACCTATACTCTTTATGGCGGAATAACCGCAACGGCAGACGCTAATGCTATGTGGACTGTTGAATCCAAGCGTAAGTACACCGGTGACTTTAAGATACGGTACTTTATGTTATCCGAAGATATTTCTTATTCCGAGATGGCTAGTACATACCGGAAGTACCTTGAAAAGAAGGGTGTTATTACTCGTAAAGAGTCTGTCGATGAGGATATCCCCTTGTATATCGAAACTTTAGGTGCATTAGAAACCGTCAAGCATATTATGGGTATTCCGATTGAAACCACCGTTTCTCTTACAAGTTTTGACGATACAATCGAGATTCTTGAATTCCTTAAAGAAAAGGGAATCAAAAACGTTAAGCTAAAGCTTACCGGATGGGCAAACGAAGGGTTATTCCCCTTAGTTCCGACAGGGATTGACATTGTGGATGTTCTTGGCGGCGATAAGGGATTTGAAGAGTTGTTGACATATGCCAAAGAGAATAACATTCATTTGTATCCGGATTTGGATTTCGCTCAAGCAATAAAAGATAAGGCTTTCGATGGGTTTGACAGCTCCAAGGATTTGACCAGGACCATCGACGACAGGAGTGCCGGAAAGAAAGAATATAATCCTTTGTTGCAGGAGTATGTCTTTACCGGATTGGGTATTATTTCTCCCAATGTTATGTCGAAATTCTATGATAAGACAATGAAGGAATATCTCCCCTTAGGTGTTGGCGGTATTTCGGTATCTGCTTTAGGTGACATACTTACTTCTGACTTTAATACAAAAGACACACTACACCGTGAAGACTCAAAGACTTTGGTCTCCAGGCTTTTAAGTCAAATAGCAGAGGACAACGGTAAAGTTATGCTTTCCGGCGGTAACTCCTATGCTTTGCCTTATGCAACGGACATCTTGGATCTTCCTCTTGAAGACTCAAGATATAGATATTCGTCTGCAAACATTCCGTTTATGGGCATGATTTTACACGGATACAAAGACTATGCCGGAGTTGCCATTAACCTAGCCGGTGACTACCAATACACTTTGCTCAAGAGTATTGAGAATGGTGCATCCCCGTACTTCATAATTGCCTATGACAATACTTCCGAGTTAAAAAAATACAACAACAGTTTTATAGCAAAATATTACTCTGTCAGATACAACATTTGGGTAGAAGACATGGTAAAAACATATCACTTATTAAATGATGTTCTCAAGAACCTGCAGGACAAGTTAATCGTGTCTCACGAGTTATTAGACGATAGTAATCGTGTTGTAAAAGTAACATACGAAAACGGTGAAGCGTTTTACATTAACTATTTACTCGTTGATTTTCCGATAACTATCGGTGACAAGTTAGAGGTTATACCTGCCGAAGGATTTTTGAAGACCGACGGTGATGATAGTATTATTTTCAGGTCAAGTTCGGTTAAGGAGGGTTAAAATTTGGACAACACAATCGACAAAAAGAAGTTGAAACCCAAAAAAGTTTACAGTACTCCCAAGAAAAATAAGAAGCCCAAAAAAGCAGCATCTTTGCAAAAGCAAAAGGCAAAGATGGGGTGGCTATTCATTGCACCGTTTTTGATTGGATTTTTCTTAATCTATCTTCCGATGATAGTGGAGTCGATTTGGTTTTCCTTTAATAAGATAAAGATTCAGGGCGGAGGCGGCTATATTCTTGAGTTCGTTGGCTGGGACAACTATAGCTATGCGTTATTCGAAGACGCCAACTTCGTTCAAACATTAATTGGAAGTATAAAAGACCTCCTTTTCAACATCCCTGCAATAGTTATCTTCGCTTTGTTTATGGCTGTATTGCTTAATCAAAAGATGAAGGGAAGAGCGGTTTTTAGAGCTATATTCTTTATACCGGTTATAGTTTCCACCGGAATAATCGAATCAATCGACCTCCAGAATATTATCGCAAGTGCGCAAGAGAATTTATCTTCATTTAATGATGGTGGTATGGATGCTACCAGTGTTGGTTCTCAGATTATTTCCCAGATGGATATAGTTAGGTTTCTGGGAGGTGGGATGAAAGTTGGGGATGGGTTAATTACCTATGCCACTGAACTGGTTAATAATGTTTATAATATTGTCAACAAGTCAGGTGTTCAGATGCTGGTGTTTTTGGCAGGGTTGCAATCAATTTCTCCCGCTATATATGAATCCTGTCACATAGACGGAGCTTCCGCTTGGGAAACGTTCTGGAAAATAACTTTTCCCATGATTAGCCCGATGATTCTTGTTAACTCTGTTTACACTGTTATAGATTCATTTACCTCAAAGTCCAACACTGTAATGAACTTCATTAAGAATGTATATAGTGGATCTGCGGAAGGAAACGTAAGAGCAACAGCAATGTCTTGGATGTATTTCTTGGTGGTTATTGCTATTCTGGCTATTGTCGGAGGAATAATGTCTGCCTATGTTTTCTACCAAAGACGAGAAACTTAAAGGAGGGAGGCAGATAATGGATTCTACTATTTTTAACAAACAAGCCGAAAGAGAATTAGAACGGTTAAGAAAACGGGAAGAAGCTTTAAGAAAAATAAAAGCTCAAGAAAAAACTCCGTTTTTGACTAGACTTAAGTATAAGTATCTAACAGCATATTTTGCAAAACAACTTCTTTGGATTGTATTCAGGTTGGTGTTATTGGTTGGGATATCTTACATTATTCTCTTCCCTTATATTTCTAAGATTGCAGGCTCTTTTATGAGTCGAGAGGACTTTGTTGATCAAACCGTAAAGCTTATAGCCCGTTATCCTACTTTGGATACTTACAAGGCTATAATTAGCGACAATAATTATTTCAAAGCCCTGTTCAACACCACAACGCTATCACTTATGGCAGGAGTTATTCAGATGCTGACTTGTGCGATAGTTGGTTATGGATTTTCAAAGTTCAAATTTAAGTTCAAGAACATCTTGTTTATTCTTGTAATACTTACAATGATTATCCCTCATGATACTTTACAGTTATCCATGTTTATGAAGTTTAGATACTTTGATATCTGGGGTATCGTAGGAGGTATAAAAAAACTCCTTGGTACAGCTGAGGCTACTCCCGCCATGGGAAACCTTCTTAATAGTTATTGGCCCCTTGGCATTTTATCTTTTACAGGACTGGCTTTCAAAAATGGTTTGTTTATTTACATAATGAGACAAAAACATTAGAGCGAAGTCAAATTATTTATG
>CAZFVM010000012.1:0-20377 GCA_964522305.1 uncultured Oscillospiraceae bacterium | reverse complement strand
GGATTGTGGCGATCAGGGTGGAACTTTTCCGGGTTCCGGGTGCGAAGATATCTCGGATACCTCAGAAGGGGACTTCGTTTCCGAGCATACCAACGACGGAGTTTCCCAGCCCGGGGGCGATTCTGATGACTTACAAGAAGATAGCGATTCAGACTCGGAGTCCGACACATCAACATGGGAGGATATAGTATCAAAGGAGCCAATCGCTCCCGACGAATCCTCTTCCTCTGATGATAGTTTGAGTCAAACAGATCCAACCCCGGAAGACTCGGAAGGACCGACGGAGCCCATTATACATAAAAACCAAAACATAAGTCTGAATAAATCTTATACGGTGAATTTTCTGGCAGAAGACAAGTATCCCGACCGGACTTACAAATTAACTGACGGTAAACATGCGGAGACCGGCAGTTATACTGACAAAGATTACGGGGGATGGATAGGTAATGATCCTATAATAACCCTGGACCTTGGTAAAAATTATGACAAAATCAAAGCTTTTGAAGTGGGGTATCTATGCACTGACGAAGCAGGAATATTGCCTCCCGAGTATATAAAAGTAGAAGTATCTCAAAATTCAAAAACCTGGAGCGAAGTAGGAACACTCACAAAACCGGCGGTCGAAATGAAGACCCCTCAGGTTGCAATCTTGGAGACAGAAAAATATGCAAAGGGGAGATATGTTCGCTTTACCGTAAAGGCGGCCGGGAGATGGGTGTTTTTAGATGAGATAACCGTGATAGCCGATGTCACCCTGGGAACAGCGTCTATAAGCAAAGTTACGCTGGAGCGTCAGTACAATCAATGGCTCGCACATGACATTCTTTTCACAGTCGATAACACCACGGGAACAATAACCGAGGAGGCAAGTTATATTATTCCCCGAGATAAGGAGCTTTTCTTTACAATCATCCACAATGGTGACAAAATAACCGACGGGAACAAAGAGTTGAACCAAAAAGTCGGATTTATTGCGAGGAATTCCGATACTTTAATCGTAGTAGCAAAGGACGGAAGCCAAACCCCTTATGTCCTGGATCTAACTGTAGAAGGATACGGACTTCCCGTTGTCTTATTGACTACCAAAGAAGGCGCCGGAGTAAGCAAAACATCGGATTACACAGTCGGTCAAGCGACTTTTCTCACCCCCGAAGGGAACAATATGTATAATCTTCCCATGCAAATAAGGGTTAGGGGCAACTCGACTCGCTCCCATCCAAAGCTTGCATACAGGGTTAAGCTGGACAAAAAACAAAATGTATTAAATATGGGGTCGGCAAAGAACTGGGTGCTATTGGCAAACCATTCCGACAAATCCCTTTTGAGGAACACCGCAGCCTTCAACCTTGCAAGCATGTTCAAGAATTTGGGGTTCACCCCCAGAGCAAAGTCCGTGGAGGTATATCTTAACGGTTCGTATATCGGTGTATACACTTTGGGGGACCACATACAGGTAAACTCTATCAGGGTCAACATCGAAGAGGACAGCAAAGAAGACGACACCGGTTATTTCATGGAGTGGGATGTACGAGCTGCCGAGGAAGACAGGCGTTATTTTGAAGTTGCCGGGGTACCAATATCAATACTTTCCCCAAAACCGGTTACCGACAGCCAATATGAGTATATTGTCAATTATGTGAAGAATGTTAATAGTTTGCTTTATCTAAAAAGCGAGAAGGTCTGGGATTATCTCGATATGGCTTCCTGTATAGATTGGCTGTTAGCTAAAGAAATCTGCGGAGCAACCGGGCTCGGCTATGATGCTTATATGTATAAAGACCGTGGCGGAAAACTAAAGTTCGGTCCTGTCTGGGATTATGATTTGGCTTTTGGCAATGCGGATTTTGGAGGAGCGGACAGATATGACAGATTTTATCTTTGCGGCGGACAATGGATGGCTTCATGGCTAAAATATGAATCCTTCCGCCGAGAGTTTTTTAAGGTATGGGAAGTAGCAAAGAAAACCTATATTCCGCAAATGATAAAGGATCTTTGGGCAGATTATGAATATCAAAAACATGCAGCAGAGCATAATTTTCAGAGATGGGATATTCTTGGTACCTATGTCTGGCCAAACCCGTCGGATGTGATGGCGGCAAATACTTACAAAAAACAAATAGAACAGGTAGAGTCTTATATTATCAACCACACCCGATGGATGGATGAGGAGTTTCAGCGAAACTATGGATATGTCCCAACAAAGTAAAAGCTGGCTATATTATATGCTGTTACATGGATTTTATGTAGCTCTTGGTATAGCAGCAATATTAGTTTTAGATTATTGGGGTATCGGTTGTCCTTTTAAAGCGTTAACCGGGTATCCTTGTCCTACCTGCGGCATGACAAGATCTTTTTTAGCATTGATTCATTGTAATATAAAAGAATCGCTGTCTTACAATCCGATGACCCTGCCTGTGTTAACCGCTCTTTTGTTAGGCTTTCATAAGAAAATGTTTAAAAACAAAAGGATAATAGATATCGTCATAGTAACTATAGTTGGGATTAATTTTGTTTTTTACATTTATCGGTTATTTAAATAATAATATATCTTTTTCAATGTTTATTGACATATGCAACAAAGCATGCTATTATTAATAAAAATAAACTGTTGGAGGTAAGTACATGGATGTTCAAAAAGTTGACATGTATATAATGTCTAATCAAAAGAACTTTCCCGCTGAGAAGATGATGTATTTGAGAGAACAACTTATTAATGCCGATGAAAGCAAATATGTTGTTTTGACTGCAACCGAGATCAAAGATTCGACAACAATGTTGATAATCTCGGTTTTCTTAGGTAGCTTGGGTGTGGATCGTTTTATGTTGGGGGATACAGGTATGGGAATCTTAAAACTCCTTACCGGTGGACTGTGTGGAATCCTTACTATTATCGATTGGTTTTCGGTACAAAAGAAGACTCAAGAACTTAATTTCAACAACATAATGTCGGCACTTAGTATACCTTCGCAATATCCGCCTTACCAACAAAACTTTTAGTTAAGGTCTTTACAAAAAAATAGCAGGCTTTGTTTTTACAAAGCCTGCCTTTTTTTTAAGCTATTCGTTTCGCCATGGCTAAAGCTTTTTTGCCATGGCTACCTCGCCATGGCTAAAGCCTTTTTTTCCTTTGGCATATTTTCAATAGCATATCTCAGGGAAGTCCTGGGTAGAATCGATTTGTTTTTGATAACATATTCCAGCACATCATCCTCCCTTGTTGCAGCCAGGGATTTCAATAGCCAACCATACCCTTTTTGCACCATGTCCTCGGTGTCCGTCATCAACATGTTCGAGATATCAATTATGTCGTCAAAAAATAGACCTTTTTTGGCAGGCACAATAAGGGAGACCGCCGCAGATCTTCGTACCCATTTGTTATCCGAGCCTGTCCATTTTTTGAGGTAGTCGATATATTCGGGGAACTTTTCCACAAAGCCGCCAACAGTATGATTGCAGAAAGTATCACAGGTTGACCAGTTGGTAATATAGCCAAACACCCATCGTTGGATAAACTCAAAGTCCTCTCTTACAAACCCTTTGACCATTTGCCTTGTAATATACGAGGCAATCATAGCTTCTTCCAGCATGCCGGAGGCAAAGAGGCTTTCTCCCAGGGCAATTATGGCCTGTTTATCCTCTGATTTTACCTCAGAAAAAACACGCTTTGACAGTTTGTTCAAGTCCTTTGCTTTTACTCCGTATAGGTTGACTTCTTCTTTAAAAAACCGCAACATGCTTTCTTTGTGTTTTGGGTCCGAAGATTCTATGAGGTTGCGTTGGATTACTCTATATATATTTTTCATAACCATGCCTATTTACCCACGGTTATGTTGACAACACAGGGGTCGGAATAATCGAGTTGCTCAGAGTATCTGTAGGTAAAGGTATCGGTGCCTTCAAAGCCTTTATAGGGGAAATAAACAAACTGACCGGAGTCATCTATGGTGACTGTTCCGTTTGCCGGAGATACATCAATAACAAACCTGTTAATATTAGAATTTGTGTTTTGAGCCAATGAATCGGTCAACATTTCACCGGGTTTCGTGTTGAAAGTTTTATCCTCAACAACATCAGGCTTTATTTTTAATGTGCCTTTTATAAAGTCATAAGTATAATCATAGATAAGTCGGGTTTTTGAATCCTCTGAGTGATATGCCAAATAAAAAGCTCCCGGCATACCTCCTTGATAATACATGTGCAGCGAATCAATATACCCATAGGTCACCCCAAATTTCAGATATTCCATCCACCGACGATAGAATATATTCTTACTCAACGCTTGTGAATCTATTTCCATCTCTACACCCATGTTATAAAGCTTTGCTAAGGTTGCGCAGTTATGGAGATAGCTAATCGGGGTCGACTCTTTAAAAGCGTAATTTGGCTGCATGTTAGCGACATCAAATCCATAGTCTTTGTATTGATTATATCCGCTGGCGGTATAATAAGGTATCCAGAACAATTGATATCCAAGGGAGTGGACATAGTTCGAAACCCCTTGTGTCAAGTCTAACTCCTCTTGGGTTTTTTGCAGGGATTCGTGATGCCAATAGAATCCACAAAATTCCAAGTTTTCAAAGCCGGCAGCTTCATATTTTGCAAAGAATTCCTTAGCATACCACTCGATAACTTTTACTCTGGTAGCAGTGTCTGTCAAAGTATCGGGGTTGCCGTCACCGTCAATATCTCCAAAGACTATACCCTGGGAAGGATACATCAAGGCGATATATACTTTGTATTTATAATCGTCTCCCAGCCCCAATTTATCTTTAACAATCCCCGCCGCTTCTTCCAATGCATAAATATTGCGCCCTTCGGTAAATATGTTGTTTAACACATACTCCCAATCCGACTTAATATTGTTTTCATGACTTTTTCCGCCCGAGGGCATCCCGCCGGAAGGCAGGTATAAATACCCATCAAACATTACATCCAGTATGTTTCCCTCTTTGTCCATATAAGCCACATAAGGCATATACTCCTCGACGGTTATAAGCCCGGCATTAGGGTTAGAACTGCCATAGTTGACGTGATAAGAGAGTAAAATATCCTTTACTCCCCCCAAGACTTCCGGTCCGGTTTGTTGATACTCCCCGGCAAGGAATTTTATCGAGGAGACATTAATATCGGCTAAAGCTTTGGTGCCGGAAGTTATTTTTTTCGTACCCATAACCTCTAATTCATCGCATCCCGCCCACACATTTACATCAAACCCAAACCGTACAAATCTTGCCTTGATCGGGCTTTTAAGTTTCAATTCAACCTTAACATTCTCTATCTCTTCCACCTCGAGGAAGGAGGATTCGCCTACCTTGTACCAGTTGCTTCCGTCATCGGACAGATAGTAAAGCACCTTGGGAGGAACCAACACTCCCCAGCTCTTATGGTTTACAAAACTTGCAGTAAAGCCTTGCACCGAGGAGGTTTTGCCCAGGTCAAAGATAACATCCCTGTGGGCGCCTTTGTTAAACTTAAAGAACCTGCCGTTATGTATATCGTTGTTGGGGGAATAGACCCCATCGGTAAGCATCTTAGCAGTTATGGAAGAATTATATTCAGCAGCTTCGCTTCCGAGGGGGACTGCAGACATTATCTGAGGGCTCAGACCACGCAAAAGGTTAATTGTTTTGGAATAGTCTTTCTCTGAGGAGCTCCAGAATTCTTCCTTCGAAATAACGGGAAGTGCAATATTTGGATATAACCAATCTGTTTCTTTTTCTCCGGATTCATATCTAAAGACCGCAGCTTCTTCTATCAAGTACCACTCATAGTCTGATTCCGGGATGCAAAACCTAACATATCTTCCCTTGATACCGTCGACAGCCCTAAAAGCAAAGTTAAAGGAATCATATTCGCGATTAGCGGGACCATAGACCATACCTATATCCGTATAATTAGAGTTATCCGAGGAAACACAAAACAAAACATAATCAGGTAAGGCTATGTCCGCTGCATAGTTATTAAAAAAGGAAATCTCAAAATCCGCTAAATCCTCATATTCTTTACCGAGGTCAAGGGTAATTTCGAGAGCTTTACCGTCTTTAAACCCGACCCAATCTCCGCTTTCGTATATCGAATCAATGGCACGACCATCGGTGAGTTTGCCTTCCGGGTTAGAATAGCGAGCAGTGTCCGGCTCCAAGGAGAGGGTATAGCCTTTGCCCTTAGAGACATATATTTTGTTCTGGGTCCTGTCTACAGAGTCCCCAGATACTTTTTTTAGCTCTGATAGTCTTTCTTGATGGGTTTTGTCGTCTTTTGCATATAGCTGTGTTATTTTATCCAAAAACTCCAAATTTTTATCCGCGGCTTCAATATCAGCAAACACTGACACTTCTGTAAGAAATAGCCAGGCAGAACCCTTTGTTATCGTGAATTTTACATATCGAGCCTGCACATATTTGTCCAGGGTTAATACTGCACTTTGTATGGTATCTTCCTTATATTCCGGCTTTACTGCAGACCCTGCGGATTGCCAGTTTTCACCGTCAATAGAATATCGTACAAAAACACTGGCAGGAGGGGATATACCGGCTGATGTGGTAGCCAGATAGGCTGTTTCGAAGGAATATATCTTATCCTTTACTTCACCGAGGTCTACTGTAATATCCAACGCAGAAGCAGTATACCCACTTAGCTTAGAGTCGGAATATCCTGTTTCTTCTGCGGCAAATATACCGTCGGTCAACTCTGCTCCAAAGCTATCGGGATAAGCGTCATCTGCCGGGTGGCTGGTCTTATAAGTGCAGCCTATACTTATCACTGTTTTGTATACAGGGTCAAACTTCTCTTTGTTTATATCTGTATCAGGGCTACTCAGGGAAGAATCGGCGGATTCGTCACCAATTGAATCATCCTGACCCACCTCCCCGCAGGAAGTGTAAAACACAGAAAACAATAACACAAAAACCAAAAGCATAGATAATTTTTTCAAGATAAAACTCCTCCAAGGGCAATTTTGATTGCATCCACCATATTATAAAACACTCATTTCTATAAGTGCTCCATAAGTATAGCAGAAGAAAATAACAACTGCAATTACTTATTGTAAAGAGAAAAGCGGTTCTTTTTGAGAACCGCTTTTTTCATTTTATTATGTTGTTATGCGTAAAGGTCAAGAGAGCCTAAGAAGTGACGTTTTATCATCATATAATCTCTGGCAGAAATCTCAGCACCTCCACTGGCTATGGCTGCTTTTGTCTGATGTTCGTTCAAGTCATATGTGCCAAGGAACGCACGCCTTACCATTAAATAGTCGTTTGCGTTAACTATACCGTCTCCGTTAATATCTCCGACTACCACAACAGTGTAGGTTTTGCTTCCTACTGTGATTGTAAAACCTGTACCTACAACAGCATCACCGGTCAAGGTGTTGCCTTTTGTATCCTTTATAGTAATCGCTCCGGTAAACATATTAGAGATTTCGGTTGCTGTCTGTCCTGCGACCACACCGTTTGCAGAAGCTTCATCAAGGCTTATGGGTGCGCCGGGTTTTAACTGAGGAGCCGCATCTTCGATAGTGATATAACAACCGGGCAACGCAGTTTTTTCTAATATATTTATTCCATGCAAAACCAGTTTATCACCGATTTTTGCAGTGCTTGCATAAGCTTTGTTTACAGTACCTTCACCGTCATCTCCATGAACCCCGAGTATAAACCCGTTTTCCGGAACAGTGGTGAAGTTGGTGTTGGGACCCGAACCGTGGCGTATTTTAGTCACGATGTATTCCTGTTGCTCTTCGTCCCATTCTGCTACTATAGCTCGTGCCCAGTTAAGATTCGCGTTTTCGGTATCCAGCTCTTCAGCATAGTCGGGGGTAAATATATAACAGTTGTTGGCAAGAATTTTGGAGTTAAATCCGGTTACATACAAAGCTTCTTCCACCGGAGAGTCCTCTTTATATACTTCCAACTCGGTTACAAACATAAAGTTTGCAGAAGCACCTCCAACCATATGAAACTTTACATACCTGCCGTCTATCGGGGTAGTCAAAGATAATGTAAGAATAACATCGGCCCTCGCGGGATTTTCTTTGTCTGAGTGGCTTCGGCAAACCGGCTCTACATCTGGGATAGCAATGCCTACGGATGTGAAGGTTTCACCGTCATCGGAAACAAGAATTTCCACTTTGGTGGGAGCTTCAATCCCGGCACCCCAGTCATGTTCCGTATAAGCGACAAACTCGGACAAATTGGTGTGTATGTCAAGAAGGTCGATGGTTACATCATAAAAAGGTTTACCGTTTTCGGTTCCGCCTTTGTAGTTCTTATGGAAGCCAACCCAGGCAGGACCATAGGCATCTTTTAAGTCTCCTATGAATCCGTCAGTTAGTTCTTTGTCATCGGTATCTACATAGTTGGGGTTATCGGGATATGCATCACCCAGCTTGGTATAAGGCTTGTCTTGGGACAGATTTATGTTAACAGTTCCGGTCATATCTAATAAGGACTTAAGTGTTCTGGTTGCAAGGGTAATATCTTCAGCCGAAGCATTCTCATCCGCTCTGATATTCGCAGCGACTTCATAATAATCCCAGATCATTTGAAGTACAGTAGGGGAATAATTCTTGTGGCTAATTCCGCTTACCGCTGCCATGGCTTCGTCCAACTCACCTTTACCGGACAAAGCGGTTTGCAGATTCATATATACTCGTACAACATCTCCGGGCATGGTGGGGATTGTTCCGGACAACACATCGTTGGCGTTTTGTATGGCTTCTACTACAGCCAGGTCTTCGTTATCGTTATTCTCGGCTATTAATGCTTGCAATGCATTAACAACATCCGGGTTGGATTCCTGGCGCTCTACAAAGAACAAACAGTTTGCCACCCTGCGATTCTCGTTGCTTGGGTGTTTTTTTACCAATTCACCGTTTTGTTTTACTATCATTTGTGTAGAACCGCCGCCATCTAAGTTCAAAGCATAGACACAACCGAGTTGGTACATAATGTCTGCCTCTTCATATACCGTAAGGCCGGGGGCATTCTCAGCGGTGGTTTTTCTGCCGGGGGAGGTTAGGAGTATTACGGTACCGTCCTCTTTAATTCCCATGGTTGTTCTTTGAGCTCTTGCGTTCATAAAGTCATCACCGAGCTGGCTTCTTGCTTCGGCGGTGTTTAGTTCTCCATCTTTTATTATGGGATATTGGGCAACAATAGAGGCGTTTGCGTTCTCTGTATAGGGCTTCGAAGCCTCAATTGTCTCTTCTACCGATATCTCAAAGATGTCTCCAATTGCAATGTTTGGAAGCACTTGTGTTTTTAGCGGAGAGGCGTTCTTTACATACAAGACAAATTCATCGGGGCCAACAGGACTGTTTTTTGAGTCTTCTCTTATCTCTAATACTTTACCCTTTAGGGTTCCGCCTATTATAAGTTCGCCGAAATCCTGTTTTTGACAAAGAATTTCCAACCCGTCAATAACAGAGTCGGTTTTGACACCGCACTCGGTATCCCAATAATAGAACCGATTATCCACTCCTTCGGCGAGGGACTTCTTGTTTATATGGACAAGACCGCCGCCACCACCGAAAACTATTTCTCTACCGTTGTGAAACAACTTGAAGTCTAACCTAGAATCCACGACTTTGGCTCTGCCGTCAGACCCGAAGGTAAGTATATTATGCTGAGCGCCAAGAGTGGCTTGGGCGAGTCTTCCGTCATGGACCCAGTAACCCGCATAGGTGCTGCCTGTATTCATTGCAAAGAAAGTAGCGTTTACTCCTGCTACCACATTGGCACCAAACTGCTCTTCTGCTTGAATCGCCGAAGCGTCTATGGTGGCACCTACACCTGTGTATTTGCTATAAACATAGGGCATGTAATTGCTGGTAACAGGATTCACTTCCAACACATGAACTGCTTGATTGTTACCAAACTTATCGTTATAAAAAACGTAAGAATAGGTAAAATCTTCGTCTTCATTTACAAATTCGTTAATGGGGGATTTGACCGGGTTAGTGAAGCTTGCGACTGTTCCCGACCCAATGGGGTCACCTACTTGAAAGGTCAACGCACTGACAAATGTGGCAGTGATTGAAAACATCATCAAGCAAGCGACAATAACAGAAAGAACCTTTGTCTTTTGTTTCATTGTAATACTCCTTTTTAAAGCTTTATGTAATTATTATACAAAAATAACGCTTAACAGTCAACAGATTTTGTGCGAATATATTTATCTATAATTAACGATATTTTGCATATGGGTAAACCCATAACATTGAAGTAATCTCCGACAATTCCCTGTACGAATTTGCTCCCAAATCCCTGTATTCCGTACCCGCCGGCTTTGTCAAAAGGCTCTCCGGTTTTTATATATCCCCGGATTTCAAAGTCTTCCATTTTTCTAAAGGTTACTATTGTGCTTTCGCTGCCGGTTATAACTTCATTATCGGTCACCACCGCAAAACCGGTTATTACCTCATGCTCTGTACCCGACAGGATTTTTAGCATGTCAAAGGCATCCTGCTCCGACCGAGGCTTGCCCAGTATCGCGTCTTTTTGTATAACCACGGTATCGGCTGCTATTATTATCGAGTTTTTGTTCTCCGCTCTGCCTTTAACCTGCTCGGCTTTTTTTAGAGCTATTTCCTCTATGCTTTTTTTTATAGCAAGTTTTTTGTTTCTGTCTTCATTTACTTCAGGTTCTATTATAACAAAGTCATATCCCGCATTTTTGAGTATTTCGCGCCGTCTTGGGGACTTTGAGGCCAAAATTATGGTCTTTTTATTCATTTGCACCTCCGTATTTGTGCCAATAAAGGATAATACTTGCAAAAGCACTCTTTGCTTATTATAATATACAATAACCGGGTTGTAAATAAGACCCATAATATATTTAGAAGGAAATAACAACTATGAGATTGGACACAAAAGAAATAAAGAGGGTTGTAATTAAGGTGGGGACAAGCACCTTAACTTATGACACGGGGCTGATTAATATTCGCAGGATGGAGTCTTTGGTAAAGGCGATTGCAGATATTCAAAACAGAGGTAACCAAGTTATACTGGTATCCTCGGGGGCTATAAGTTGTGGCTTGGCAAAGATAGGGTTCCCAACCCGCAACGGACTTAGCATCGAACAAAAACAAGCTGCCGCCGCAGTAGGTCAATGTGTGTTGATCGATTTATATGACACTCTATTTTCTTCTTACGGGCATAAGATAGCCCAAGTTTTGCTGACTAAGGATATAATAGACGACGAAGTAGGATTATTAAACGCCAAGCGCACCTTCAAGGTGTTGATGGATATGTCCTGTATACCCATAGTAAACGAAAACGATACCGTATCCAGCGAGCAAATTTCTATTGGTAGCAACGATACATTGTCAGCAATAGTTGCGGTATTGACCGAGGCGGACCTTCTGATAAACATGTCGGATATCGATGGCTTATATGACCAAAACCCCAGAGACAACCCCGACGCCAATTTTATAGAGTATGTAGAGACAATTGACCAAGCCATAAAATCCTATGCAGGAGGAGCGGGGACTTCAAGGGGTACCGGGGGCATGATAGCAAAGATAGAGTCAGCCAAGACAGTTACCGACCGCGGGATTCCGATGCTTATAGTCAACGGCAACCGACCAAAAATACTATATGATATTTTTGACGGCGAATTCGTAGGTACTTATTTCGCGGCAAAAAAGAAGTAAAAGTCTTATTATTATTTTCTGATGTTAGCTTAATGAAAGGGTGAGGGAAATGTTAATTCAAAAGTGCAAAAAAGCAAAGGAAGCCTTCTCGGTCTTATCCGCCACACGAGGAGAAGACAGGAATCACGCTTTAACCTTGATGTCTGAGGCTTTGCTGGATAATACAGAATATATCCTTCAAGAAAACAAAAAGGATATTGACAGCGCTTATGAGAAGGGGATAAGCGAAGCCATGATCGACAGGTTGCGCCTGACTTCGGAGCGGATATCCGCCATAAGCGAGGCTGTACTAAAGGTTAAGGCGTTGGATGACCCCATAGGAAAGGGAAGCATAAACACCCGTCCCAACGGGCTTATTATCTCCAGAGTCAGGGTTCCCATCGGGCTTATCGCCATAATATATGAATCCCGCCCCAATGTTACCGTTGATGCCGCAGCCCTATGTGTAAAATCCGGGAACAGTGTTATCTTAAGGGGGGGCAGCGAAGCCATAAACTCCAATATTGCGTTGGCTACTATATTAAGAAAAGCTCTGTCCGACTCAAAAGTGCCGGCGGACTGCATCCAAATAGTAGAAGACACCTCCCGCCAGACTGCAACCGAGTTAATGGGAATGAGTAAATATGTCGACCTTTTGATTCCACGGGGAGGCAAAGCTTTGATAAAGGCGGTGGTAGACAACGCCACCGTACCGGTTATCGAGACCGGAGCGGGTAATTGTCATATATATGTAGACGATACCGCCGATAATAAAATAGCTTTGGATATTATAACAAACGCAAAGGTGCAGCGTCCTTCGGTCTGCAATTCAGTCGAAACATTATTGGTCCACAAAGATATTGCTGCCTCTTTGTTGCCGAAGGTGCAAGAGCTGATGCCTCAGGTTGAACTTCGGGGGTGTGCTGATACCTTGAAGGTTTTATCCGATATAAATCCCGCAACAGAAGAAGACTTTTTTACCGAATATAACGATTATATCCTGGCTATCAAAATAGTCTCAGATACAAAAGAAGCGGTCTTGCATATAAACACTTATGGGACCAAACATTCCGAGGCGATTGTTACCAAGGATACCGACTGCGCCGAATACTTTACAAAGAATGTGGACGCTGCCGCAGTGTATGTAAACGCCTCTACTCGTTTTACCGACGGGGAGGAGTTCGGTTATGGTGCCGAGATAGGAATATCTACCCAGAAGTTCCATGCTCGCGGGCCAATGGGAATAGAAGAATTAACTACTATAAAGTATGAAGTGAGAGGCTCCGGTCAGATAAGGAGCTAAAGGAGCAGGGAATTGAAGGATTATCTCCCGACAAAAAAAGAACTGCAAAACAGAGTATCCTACTTTATCAAGATCATGGATGAGAACCACCCGGGTTGGGGTGTCGCCATAATAGTCAGCAAGGTAAACCAATATTATTTTTTGGGCACCATGCAGGATGCGGTTTTGTTTATCAAGTCCACCGGGGATATGTTTTATTTTGTACGCAAGAGTTATTGGCGTGCGCAAAAAGAAAGCCCTTTGTTCGACAGCATTTTTATCAAAGAATATAATAGTTATAGGGATGCCGCAGCCGTTTTGGGGCGGGAATTGGGAGATGTCTTTATTGAATCCGAGATTATGACCCAAGCATTGTATCAAAGGCTGGCAAAGCATTTTGACTTTTCCCGTACCTTTTCAATGGATAAGGTTTTGTTGGCACAAAGAGCGGTAAAGTCCGATTACGAGCTGGGATTGATGGAGGAATCCGGCAGGCGTCACAACCGACTGTTGACCGAGATTGTTCCCGGACTTTTGAAGGAAGGAATAAGCGAAGCCGAGCTTGCCGGCAAATTATATGCCGAAATGATAAAACTCGGGCACCAAGGGGTTAGCAGATTTATGATGTTCCAGACCGAAATGGGGATTGGTCATGTTACCTTCGGGGAGAGTTCTCTTTATCCCACTTCCTTTGACGGGCCCGGGGGTGCGTACGGTATGAGCCCGGCTGTTCCTTTGGTAGGCAGCCCGACGAGGTTATTGAAGAGAGGGGATTTGGTTTTTGTTGATATCGCTTTCGGTTTTTATGGATATCATACCGACAAGACTCAGGTTTATGTTTTTGGAGATACTCCGACGGCAGACACGGTATCGGCTCATCGGTGCTGTATAGAGATACAGGCAAAGGTCGCAGAAATGTTAAAACCCGATTTCACTCCAACTCAAGTTTATACCCAAGTGACAAAGACTCTGACAAAAGAAGAAAAAGACCTTTTGGGGGGATTTGAAGACAGCAAGGTGAAGTTTTTGGGCCATGGTATCGGTTTATATGTGGATGAATATCCTGTGATTGCACAGGGCTTTGACAACCCGTTGCAAAACAATATGGTCCTGGCTGTAGAACCAAAGATGGGGTTGGCCGGTATCGGCATGGTCGGAGTAGAAGAGACCTATGTGGTCACCCCGACAGGGGGCAGATGCATAACCGGCGGGAGCAGGGATATAATAATCGTCTAAAGATTAAACAAAAAAACACCGTTTTGGCAACAAAAGCCGAGCGGTGTTTTTTTTAATTGCAGATTTTTTGATTTTGACTTTTTGGGCAGAGTTACTTGTCCTGACTCGCCAAACTTCTTTCGTAGTAAAACAAATATTGTTGAGCTATTCCCGCATATTCTCCAAAATATGTATCCTCAAAACCTTCTCCGTAATAATCCTTTATCACCCTTTTTACCCACACATCCTTGGGGAATGATTCATAAAACCCCAAGCCATACAGCAATACACAATCCGACACCTTATCCCCGACTCCTTTTATTTCCATAAGGGCTTCTTTTGCCATAGGGTAATCCATATTTTGCAATTCGCCAAGCTCTATTGTTTGGGAGGACACTTTTTTTGCCGCATCGATTATGTACTTAGCCCGAAACCCACTGCGAATATCACCAAGCCCCTCCAATCCGACTTCCAAAACCCTCTCGGCAGAAGGGAAAGAATAATAGTTATCTTGGATTTCATTTCCAAATAGACGACACAAAGTATCTATTATCTTTTTTATCCTCGGTATATTATTGTTTTGAGAAATAATAAAAGAACACAACGCCTCCCAGGGGTCCTGTTTTAATATTCTCAGCCCGTGTATTTGCCGGGTTATCATTTTTAGCCTGGGATCAAAGGCAAAGCCTTCCAACACCTTTTTGTAATCCAAGTCTAAGTCGAAGTATCTTTTCCACTTGGAGTCAAAGCTCTCTTGGGTCATATTATAAAAGGTAATTGTGTTGTTTTCTTGCCCTGCAACTATCAGCTCCCCGAGAGCGACACCTCGATAAAGTCGGTCTTCTCCTCTTTCGAATCTAAAGCATTGACCGCTTTCAAAGGTTTGAGCAAGGTCAAAGTAATCGCAATGGGATATTTTGATATTCGGGCCGTCAGCCTGTATTTTCATGGATTTGTTTTCCTTGATATGGTGTGTATTTTCATGTATAATAAAAGATAAGATATAAATATTATAGTCTTATGTATCGTTTATATCAAGTCAGTGCAAAACAATTAATAAAAATAATTAGATATTACAAGCCCCCAACAACAAGAGGAAGAATTATGAGAGAAAGAATCTATACTATTCCGGTGAACGAAGCCTTTGAACAAAGCGAAAAAGGCTGTCCTTTTTGTTTGCTTTATAACAGGCTGGAGTCCACCGAGTTGGAGTTAATTCTCGGAGCCTCCATGATGGAACCCGATATCAGAAGAGAAACAAACAAAAAAGGCTTTTGCAAAACTCACTATGAGGCGATGTTTGATATGAAAAACCGTCTCGGACTCGCTTTGATGTTAGAGAGCCATTTACAGGAGCTGTTAGGTCGACTAAAGTTTGGGAAGCTTTATAGCAAGAATATAGCCGCTAAGCCTATTTCCGCTATCGAGAAATTAGACAGGGATTGTTATGTTTGTGATCGGATAGAAGACAAGATGAGCAAAATGTTTTCTACTACAGTTTATCTGTATCACACCGAGCCGGAGTTTGTCACAAAGTTTGGCTCTCAGACCATGTTTTGCTTACCCCACTACAAGCAACTCTTAGATACCGGCTTTAAAGAAATGGACAAAAAAGGTTATAGGGTGTTGGCGAACCATGCAGACAAGATAGTTTGGGGGTATCTCTCCGAGTTGAAGGGGGATGTCTCTTGGTTTTGCAAGAAGTTCGATTATCGATTCGGGGACGAACCCTGGGGCAATTCCAAGGATGCCGTGGAACGAAGCATTCGTTTTTTATCCGGGCCCGCGGATTTGGGATAAACAAGTTTTTTGCAGCCAAAACAAACAACAAAACTCCGACTCTTTGTGGTCGGAGTTGTTTTTGCAAAAATCAGAAAATCTCGAAGCTAAGGTTAACATAATTGACCGGATAATCGGCTATTCAATATTATGAAATCCACCCTTTCCACAGGGTTTTCCACAGAATAATCAGGGTAAAATTGAGGTATAATAGGGTTTTCGGGGGAAGTTAACCACATATTCACGGAGTTGTCCACAGTTAATGTGTCGGTATTATGTATCTCACCTTACGGGAAAACATTAATGGTTTTATACCTTTTTTGTAGCATACGCATTAAGGGAAAGGGGAGCAATATTCCCCGCAACATACTCATAATACCCCTGGGAAGCTATCATTGTTGCATTGTCACCGCAAAGGGATAGCGGAGGGGCAAACAGTGTTACATTATGTCTTTTGCAGTAGTCGGCTACGGCAGCTCTCAGGTGAGAGTTAGCGGCAACTCCTCCTCCCAAGACTATTGGATAAGAGCCGTATTTTTCCGGTAACAACTCCAGCCTTGACAGGATTGTTTTGACTATGGCATCGGTGTAAGAAGCGGCAATATTCTCAACAAAAGAATCGGTAAGCGGCTTTTTTGTTTTTTCCCTGTGGTTGTGCACCTGATTTATCAATGCGGTTTTTAAGCCGGAAAAGGAAAAGTCAAATTCAGACCCTTCAATTTTTGACACAGGAAATCTATAGGCTTTTTTATTGCCTTTGGTTGCCAATTTGTCAATAACAGCGCCTCCGGGATAAGGGAGACCCAAAACTCTTGCTGCCTTGTCAAAGGCCTCGCCGGCAGCATCATCTCTGGTTTGGCCGATTAGCTCAAACTCGGTATAATCCTTTACCAACAACAAAGAAGTATGTCCGCCGGAAACTACCAAAGCTACAAAGGGAGGTTGCAACTCGGGGAAAGCCAGATAATTAGCCGCCACATGGCCTCGTATATGGTGGACCGGAATTAAAGGTTTATCCGAAGCAAAAGAAAGTCCTTTGGCAAAGGACAACCCTACCAAGAGAGCTCCGATAAGACCGGGGGATTGGGTAACGGCAATCCCGTCTATATCCTCCAAGGATAACTCGGCAGATTTCAAGGCTTGATTCACTATTCCCGATATCGCTTCGGTGTGAGCTCTGGAAGCAATCTCCGGCACCACACCACCATAGACAGTATGTATATCGGTTTGGGAAGCAACTATAGAAGACACCACCGTTCTTCCGCTTTTGACCACAGCTGCTGCAGTTTCATCACATGAGGTTTCTATACCCAAAATTAACACAAGAATACTCCTTTTTTACAAAAAAATTAATCCGGCATATTTATATCCGAAAGTTCCATAATACAAGCTTTGCCGCTACCCCGTGCGGCATTTCTGGTCCCCAACACTACAAACCCCAAACTCTTGTACAAAGATATGGCAATGGTATTTTGTTCGTTTACCTCGATTACAAAGGACTTAGCCCCCCTTTGTATGCCTTCTTGGATTAAAGCAAGCAAAATCTTTTTGCCTATACCTTTGTTTCGCATATGGGGCTCCACGGCGATATTCATTATTTGCCCTTCTCCGGCAACTACATACAAGCTGCCGATACCTACGAGGTTATTGTTCTCTTTTGCACAAAGATACACTCCGCCGCTTTCCAACAAAGAAGATATTTGCCGAGCAGACCAAGCTTCCGGAAGGTTGTTTTTTTCAATCTGTTCTGCCTGAGTTACTTCCTTTTGTGATAGGGGAACAATGGTTATTTTCTCCATATGTCAACCTAAAATTCTCAGGCGAAGCTCCTCGGGTGCATAGACCGACTCACCGGTTCTTCTATCCTTGAGATAAGCTGTTCCCTTGTTGTCGGTATAAAAGACCACAGTATAATAAAGCCCCGGGTATTTTGCAGAGAGCAATCTGAGATAATAATCGTTTTCGGGGTTGATATCGTTCGCCGAAACTTCAACCCTTTCTCCTTGTTTTAGAGCGTCTCTTATTGCGTAGACCAGGGCGCTGTCATCCTGCATATTGTCATCCTTTAATTCGTCGGGCAAGAACTCTCCGGAGGCATACAGAGTACCTACATGGAGGGATGCAGTTCCTTCGATATATATAAAAGCGGCGATAGGTTCAAAGTTATGGATTGTAATATCCTCGAGTTTGCTGTTTCGAAAAACATAACTGACGCCATCCGCTTTATCACAGATAAAGTCTTCGGGGGTTTCGTATTTTATCGTATAGTATATAGTGTTTCCCAATTTTGCATATTCTTCCCCCACGGTTACCGGCCTGACAGCAAGAGGGGAGCAAGGGAGATAAAGGATGTCTTGGGCCGGGTCTAAGATCCCGTCATCTTTTTCTTTCAGTTTAATAAGACTGCTACATCCGGACAAGACAAAAAGCAGCGCCAAAACCCCAGACAAAACAACTTTGTTTGTTATAGTTCGTATCTTCATATATATTTACAATCCTTCCGACAATTCTTTTATTCCCACGGGAAAAACATTTACGTGTATCTTCCCTCAAATCAAAAGACATATATATAATACTATTTATAAGTGAAGTGTCAATAGAAGGCTTTTTAAAAAAGAGAAACAAAAACCCGTCGAGGTTTTGTGTACTCGACGGGTCTTTTATATGAATCTTGTTAAAACTTAAAGGTTATTAGTCTTTTTTCTTCTTGGTTGCAAAGAATACTCCGGCACCAATAGCCAATAATGCGACAACTATACCGATTATCCACCAAATGGTGTTGCTGTCTTCTTTGGATTCGTCTTCTTTGGATTCGTCTGCTTTGGATTCGTCTTGTGCTACAGATTCGTCCTCGTCTTCGGAGTCATCGTCTGCCACAGAATCTTCTTCGGAATCTTCGGTAGATAGTTCATCGTCGGATTCATCGTCAGAAATATCGTCGGATTCATCATCTTCTACTGTCGCCAAGTCTTTTTCTACATATACTACAGGGTCACTGTTGACAAGCTCGCCTTTAGCAAGATCATAACCTTGGAATACTACAACATCGCCTTCAACGATTTTTTTGGAAAGCTCTGCTCTTTCAAATCCTGCAGCACCTTCGCCGTCGGTATGGAAAGCAAGTACCACATCCCCCTTCTTTAATTCGAAGTTTGGATTATCTCCCGAACCCTGAGCCACCGCAACTACAGAATAAGTGTTTTTCTTTCCGGATACAGGGGTCAAGTGGATGTTGTTGGAGTACTTAACATTGTAGTTCTTAATCGAGTCAATCTTTGTAATAACAGATGTAGAACCGGTTGCAATCGTTGCGTTAATTTTGTTGAAGTCAAGATCAAGCTCGGTAGACCCTTCGGGTACTTCAAATTTGCCTTTAGGTAATTTGGTGGGGTCGTCTTTTTCGATATCGACAATAACG
This sequence comes from uncultured Oscillospiraceae bacterium, assembly GCA_964522305.1. Lineage (GTDB taxonomy): Bacteria > Bacillota > Clostridia > Oscillospirales > CAG-382 > UBA1049. The sequence continues at coordinate 1,048 of CAZFVM010000012.1, read as the reverse complement.
TCTTTGTCTTTGCCTTTAAGGGTTATTACAGCGCCGCCGTCCATGTTCTTGCCGCCAAGGATACCGTCTTGCCACTCTACAAACTGAACATCCTCGCTTAGAGGAGCGTTGAAAGCTTCGGCAGGTACTTCGTGGTCGGATATGGCATAGGTCAAGCCAAATTGAATTCCGTTACCAACTTTTTCGATTCCGGTCTTCTTCCAAGGAAGTCTAATTTCATAAGTTGTGGTTTTCTTTGCTTCGTCTCTTTTACCGGAGAAGTCCCAGTCGTCGGTAGAGAGGTTCTCGCCGCCGGCAGGTAAGCTCCAAGCATTCTTATAAGATGAGCCGTCATCAGCTACTACAAGTCCTACTTCGAGGTAATCTCCGGACCAATCGCCGGTTTGATAAACCTTATTGGAAGCATCCGGTGCACCGGTGCTCATCATGAACTGAACACAAGAGTAATACCACATGTACGCCATTCCCAATTCGCTATCTAATGGGATAGGTGTGTGTTTGTCGGTATGGACAACCCATGCCATATAAAGGCTGTCGTCGGTCCAAGTCATGTAAAAGTCTGCTTTTACTGCTTTTTTCAAATCGAAAGCTGATAAAAACTGATCGCTGTTATAGTCTACCGAGTGAATCTTCAGACCATATTCTCCGGTTTTGACTTCTCCGTCAAGCACGGGAGCTTTCTTTGAATACTGGATATCAACGGGATGGTTCACTGAGGCGGCAGAAGCCGGAACAACGAAGAACGCTGCAATCAATACCGTTACCAGTAAAACAGAAATAATTTTTTTCATACTTTAATCTTTCTCCTTTATTTTTTTGAAAAGCTTTTCTTTTCAACTACTACTATTATAACCGAAAAAAATATAAAATCAACTATATTTAGTAATATGATATCTATACAAAAATAGACATCCTTTTATCATATATTTTTTTCAAGCGGCAGGATATTATCGTTTCGGTCAACTATCTATACGCCTAGCCAAAAAACTATCCTCCATAAGTTGCTCGCTAACAAGATTGGAAGATGCTTAAATAACAATGGGACAGT
>CAZFVM010000011.1:0-24278 GCA_964522305.1 uncultured Oscillospiraceae bacterium | reverse complement strand
GCAAAAAGAAAACTTCTCATTTACACAACCGTGACTTCCAAGTTATTCAAGGGTGATCCTTAGATATATAAAACTACTAAAAAAAACTAACAAAACAAAAAAAGAAAACGAGGTAATAAAAAATGGAAAACAACACAAGAGCATTATTCAACGAGTTCTTAGAATCATTGGAAGCGGATCCTAACGTCATTGAATATAAAGAAGCCAGAGACGCATACTTTGGAGACAGGGCGCTGTCTATAAAGATGAGCGAATACAACGTTCAAAACTCGGTAATCGAGCAGGAAGAAGCCAAAGACGAACCCGACGCGGAGTTCTTGACCTCGGTAAAAAAGAGGGTGGAAGAACTGTTCGCCGAAATTTCCGAGCATGAATTGGTACATAGAATGAACGCTGCCGAAGAAAAACTCGGGCTGATATTTTCTGAAATAGATGCAGGACTTCAGAGCATTATAAATCCCTTCTCCGGATGTGACACCGGGTCCTGTGCCGGCTGCACCGGCTGCTAACAGTTATTGACTTTTTATAAAGGAGGCGACCCGGCTTGGCTTTATCCCCCATGATGGCACAATATCTCAATATAAAAGAAAAATATCCCGACTGTATTTTGTTTTTCCGGTTGGGGGATTTCTATGAGATGTTTTTTGAGGACGCCAAGACCGCCTCCGGTGAATTAGAGTTAGTCTTGACCGGCCGGGATTGCGGGTTAGAGGAGCGTGCCCCCATGTGCGGGGTTCCCTATCATGCCGCCGACGGGTATATCGCCAAGCTCATCTCCAAGGGATACAGGGTTGCGGTATGTGAGCAGATGGAAGAGGCTTCTGCCGCCAAGGGAATCGTCAACCGTGAGGTTGTTCGAATCATCTCCCCCGGTACGGTTACCGAGGGCGGGCTTTTGCCGGACAGCGAGAACAATTATCTGGCTGCTTTGTTTTTTGAAGAAAAAGACAAGGCGGGGATTGCCTTTGCAGATATCTCCACCGGGGATATCTATGCCACGGAGTTTGAGGGCAAAAATTATCAAAACCAAATTTTGTCCGAGTTGGCTGCCTACAACCCAAAAGAAATAGTGATATCCCAAGACCTTCCCGAGGAGATAAGGACACAACACACCGACAGACACGGCACCTTGATGACCAAAGTGCAGGATTATTACTTTTCCGGAAAGACCATGACCGAAGGGATAGAAAACCAGTACGGAAAAGAATGGTTTGACAAAAACCCCGAGCGTAGCGGTTCTGTCGCTTTGTATGCGGTGGGCGGACTTTTGGAATATATTAATCAAACCCAAAAGGTGGGGTTTAATTATCTAAAGAACCTTATATTCTATAAAGACGATGCCTATCTGGGGCTGGACGGCTTCACGCGCAGGAATCTGGAATTGACCGAAAACCTGCGTACCAACGATAAAAAAGGCAGTCTGCTCTGGGTGTTGGACAGGACAAAGACCTCCCCCGGCGCCCGTCTTTTGAAAAAGTGGGTGGACAAACCCTTGATAAACAGCGCCGCCATAAACCTTAGACAGGAAGGTGTTCAGGCACTATATGACAACAATATCCTTAGAGGAGAACTTACAGAACTGTTGTCTAAGGTTATAGATATGGAAAGGCTGTCCACTCGTCTTATCTACGGGAGCGCAAACGCCCGGGACCTAAAGTCCTTAGAGTCCACAATAAAACTGTTGCCCCGGATAAAAGGTGTCCTTGACACAGTTAATGAAATCCCCTTGTTGAAAGAAATCAACGAGGACATCGATGTTCTTGAAGATATCGGGGACAGCATAGAGAACACTATAACACAGGAACCCTCCGCTTTGTTGAGAGAGGGTAATATAATAAAGTCGGGCAGCAACAAAACAGTAGACGAACTGCGGGCGATGATGACCGACGGCAAGGCTTGGATAAGCAAAATCGAAGCCATCGAAAAGGAAAAAACCGGGATCCGGACCTTAAAGGTAGGATATAACAAGGTGTTTGGTTATTATATTGAGGTATCTAAGTCTTTTGTCGACCAAGTACCCGATCACTACATCCGCCGTCAGACCTTGACCGGCGGAGAGCGGTATGTCACCGAGGAATTAAAGGATATCGAAAGCCGAGTTATCGGAGCCAAAGACCGTTTGTTTGCTTTGGAGTATGAGCTTTTTGTAGCTTTGACACAGTTTATATTGAAGTCCATCGACAGGATTCAGTCCACGGCATCCGCCTTGGCGGCTTTGGATGTTTTGACCTCCTTTGCCACTGTTGCCCGGGAGTATAACTACTCCCGTCCGGAGGTGGATATATCCGATAAGATTGTCCTTCAAGACAGCCGCCACCCCGTGGTGGAAAAGTTCTTGCGGGATACCTACTTTGTCCCCAACGATTGCGAGCTGGATTGTGACAACAACCGCTTGATGCTTATCACCGGACCCAATATGGCGGGTAAATCCACCTATATGCGTCAGGTTGCCCTTTGTGTGATAATGGCTCAAATTGGCTCCTTCGTCCCTGCTGCCTTTGCAAGAATCGGGCTGGTGGACAAGGTCTTTACCCGTGTGGGCGCCACCGACGACTTGGTGTCGGGACACTCCACCTTTATGACCGAGATGAGCGAAGTGGCAGAAATATTGCAAAACGCCACCCAAAAAAGTCTGATAATATACGATGAAATCGGCAGAGGTACCTCTACCTATGACGGCATGAGCATAGCAAAAGCTGTTGTGGAGTTTACCTGTAACAGAATAAAAGCAAAGACTTTGTTCGCCACCCATTATCACGAGTTGACAGGGATGGAACAGGAGGTCCCGGGGGTAAAAAACTATAATATTGCAGCAAAAAAGCGGGGCAACGACATCGTGTTCCTCCGCAAGATTATAAAAGGCGCCACCGATGACAGCTATGGGATAGAAGTCGCACAGTTGGCAGGGGTCCCGAAATCCGTGGTTAAAAGAGCAAGGGAGATTTTGCAAACCTTAGACGAAAAAGACGGGGTTGCTCGTGAAAGATCGACTGCAGTCCTATCCCAAGGGGATAATATATCCTTCGAAGATATTGCCGCAGACCAAATAAAAGATAGGTTGCGGGAAATGGACTTGAACACCCTGACCCCGTATGAAGCGTTGTCTTTGCTCTTTGAGCTAAAGAAAATGGCAGAATAAATGACACAGGAAAGGAAGGTTATACCGTGGGCAAAATAAACATACTCAGTACACAAACCGCAAATCTTATTGCCGCCGGCGAAGTTGTGGAAAGACCTTCCTCTGCGCTAAAAGAATTGATAGAAAACTCGGTGGACGCCAAAGCTACAGCCATAACCGTAGAAATAAGGGACGGTGGCAGAAGCTATATCCGGGTAACCGATAACGGCTCGGGAATATCCCGAGAGGATGTACCAAAGGCGCTGCTCCGCCACGCTACCAGCAAAATCTCGGCAGGGGAAGACTTGGATGGGGTTTTGACCCTGGGGTTTCGCGGAGAAGCCCTCGCCGCCATTAGCTCGGTTTCGCGATTGGAGCTAATGACAAAACAAAACACAGAAACCACCGGTACCCTCCTTACCGCCGACGAAAACGGCATAATCATGGAGGACACGGGTTGTCCTGACGGGACCACCGTGATTGTCCGAGATTTGTTTTATAATGTACCGGCAAGACACAAGTTTCTCAAGCGGGATGTCACCGAAGGCGGAGCTTGTGCCGGGGTAACCGAGCGTATGGCGCTGTCTCGACCGGATATATCCTTCACCTTTATCGCAAACGGGGACAGGAAGTTTTTTACCCCGGGAGACGGGGATTTGTTGACTGCGATTTATTCGGTTTATGGCTCAGAATTTGCCAAGGGACTCAAACAGATAGACTATGATCTGGACGGCTCTAATATAAAAGGCTTTGTCACCACACCGGATAACGCCAGAGGGAGTAGGGCTTTGCAGGTGTTCTTTGTCAACAACAGAGCAATCCGCTCCAAGACCATGACCGCAGCTTTGGAAGAAGCTTTCCGTTCTTATCTGCCTAGGGGTAGGTTCCCCGTCGGGGTTTTGAAAATCACAATCAATCCCAAATCCACCGATGTCAATATCCATCCGGCAAAAACCGAAATAAAGTTTTCTAACGACAAAAAGATTTTTGAGCTGGTGTATTACTCTGTAAAGAGCATGCTTTCGGGCAAAGAACATAAAAGCAAGACTACAAAACCCGAACATAAACAGGAAACGGCAACAAAAGGAAATACACAGCACTCCGGACCCCATTTTTCCGAAAGACAAAAGTCGGAATATTCGACTCAAGCCCCGCCTTTGACCCCTCGAAACGAAAAGGGGGAGGTAATAGGTTATGAGGTCTTCAAACCGAATATCGGGGAAGAGGACCTGCCTTTAATCGATCTAAAAACCGAAACTGTCATGACCTTCAAGAGCTCGGACACCCCCGATGAGCCCTTCGAAAAACAAGACTCGGAACAAGTCTTTGTCTCCGAGACATTGCTCGGAACCGAGCCTGCTTATAGGATTATCGGAGAGGCTTATTTTACCTATATATTTGTAGAAAAACAGGACTCGGTCCTTATAATAGACAAGCATGCCGCCCACGAGAGGATACTGTACGAAGAACTCACCGGTAAAAAAGAGGTGGTCATGCAGCAGTTGTTGGAGGGAATCCCCATAACGGTAACCGATTATCAAGCAAAAACACTGCTCGAACACTCGGACTATCTAAAGGGTTATGGTTTTGATATAGACGCCTTTGGTCGGGACACCTTGATTGTCAGAGCGGTTCCCTCCCTTATCTCGGACCTTACGGATATAGGTCCCCTCTTAGAGGAGTTTGCCGAAGGGTTGGCGGACGGCAGAGCCCTGCCCTTTGAAGAAAAATGCGATCGCATGTTGTTTACCATAGCCTGTAAGGCTGCCATGAAAGCCGGGGACGCCAATCCTGCGGGTCACAACGAATGGCTGGTAGAAAAGCTGATGGAAAACCCGGCTGTGCAGTACTGCCCCCACGGTCGCCCGGTCATAAAAGAGTTTTTGAAAAAAGAGTTGGGCAGGTTCTTTGATCGCTGAGTTATAAAAAAAGGAAGTTATTTATGAGTTTTACTTTACATAAAACCCAAGGCCGTGCCCGCCGAGGTGAGTTTGATACCGTTCACGGAAAGATTCAGACCCCGGTGTTTATGAACGTGGCGACCGCCGGAGCGATAAAAGGTGGTGTCTCTGCCCCGGACTTAAAAGACCTGAAGTGCCAGGTCTTGTTGGCAAACACTTATCACCTCCACTTAACCCCCGGGGATGATGTGGTCTATGATGCGGGAGGGCTCCACAAATTTGTTAACTGGGACGGTCCGATACTCACGGACAGTGGCGGGTTTCAGGTGTTTTCGCTGGCGTCTTTGAGAAACATAAAAGAAGAAGGGGTCACTTTTGCCTCCCATATAAGCGGCGAAAGGATTTTTATGTCTCCGGAGCGGAGCATGCAGATACAATCAAACTTGGCATCCACCATAGCCATGGCGTTTGACGAATGTCCTTCTTCGTTGTCAGACCGGGGGTATATAACAGATTCCTGCAACCGAACATTTCGATGGCTGGAACGGTGCAACAAGGAGCTGTCCCGCCTAAATGGGTTGGACACCACCATCAACAAAGACCAAATGCTCTTTGGGATTGGACAGGGCGGGGTGTTCTCTGACTTGCGAATCGAGCACATGAAAAGGATTCGGGAGCTGGACCTTGACGGTTATGCCCTTGGGGGGCTTGCTGTGGGAGAACCTGCAGAGGTTATGTATGAGGTTATCGATGTAACCGAACCCCATATGCCCGCGGACAAGCCGAGATATCTCATGGGGGTGGGAACTCCGGAGAACCTGTTGGAAGCCATAGACCGGGGGATAGACTTCTTTGATTGTGTGCTCCCCGCCCGAAACGGCAGACACGGAAACCTCTTTACCGGCGACGGCTATATGAATATCAACAACGAAAAACATAAACGGGATGACTCCCCCATCGACCCGAGTTGTGATTGCCATGTCTGCAAAAACTTCTCCCGTGCCTATCTTCGTCACCTTATGAAGGCGAAGGAAGTGTTGGGGCTGCGGTTGGCAGTAATCCATAACCTGCACTTTTACAATACGCTGTTAGAGCAAGCCCGAGAGGCAATAGAAAAAGATATCTTTCCCGAGTTCAAAAAAGAAAAGATATCAGCAGTATCAAAACGAATATAAAAAAATGCATACAAAACGGCGAGGTAATCTCGCCGTTTTGTCTTATATAAGGTATCTTATAGTACTATCTCTTTGTCGGTCTCGCTGGAGTCATACATCGCCTGCATCATCTCGGCAGTAATTATAACTGTGTCGATATGAGAAGGAAGCTTCTCTCCGGTCTTTATGCTGCGAAGGAACCCGTCTATCTCTTCTTGGAAGTGATGCTTGCTCTCAAACTTAGGCTTGAAGTTAACCAGACTGCCCATGGAAGTGGTATAAACCGTGAAGTCTCCGCCGTAGTTGAGACGAGCACCTGCCTTGGTACCGATGAAATCAATATAAGCCTCGCCTATACCGATGTTCTGTGCCCAGGCACCGTTGAAGGTGATGGTGGGTCCTTCAGTACGGACAAATCCGGTCACAAAGTCGTCAACATCATAAACACCGTTAACATCCTTGGTGTCTTCTGCCCACATGCCTTCATAGACATAGTTCTCCAGATCAACGCCTAACTTGGAGTATGCCTTTGACGAAACAGTCTTCGGCTTAGGGTCTCCCAGACAGTACATAACTATATCGAGGTAATGTACTCCCCAGTCGATTAGTACTCCGCCGCCGGCGATCTCTTTGGTGGTGAAAGCGCCTCCGAGACCCGGAATGCTTCTGTGAGCTCTAAAGGAAACATAAACATGATAAATCTCGCCGAAATCTCCGTTTTGGATCATTTCTCTGAGCTTGTTGACCGCCGAGTTAAAGCGGTTGACCACACCGATGTTCAATACCTTGCCGGTCTCGTGTTGAGCGTCCTGCATTGCCTTTGCTTCTGCAAAAGTCCTCGCCGCAGGTTTTTCGCACAATACATTCTTACCTGCTCTCAAAAAGTCGATGGTAATGGTAGAGTGCACTTTGTTGGGAGTACAAACCGAAACCGCCTCGATCTCTTCGTCTCCCAGAATCTCCCTGTAATCGACGACCGCAATACCGCATCCGTACTTTTCTACCGCGGCTTGTGCCTTCTCGGGAATAATATCACAAAAATACTTAATCTCTGCGTTTTCGTTAGCGAGATAAGCGGGGATATGCGCGCTGTTTGCAATTGTTCCGCAACCTATAATGGCTACTTTGATCTTTGACATAAAAAACCTCCGATAAATTTTTTGTCTAATTTTGATTGTATCATACCCCATATTGTTTTTCAATATGAGCAGAGTAAATAAACGCCGAAAATCCAATTGCGACTTGACAAAAAAAGGGTCAAACTATATAATTTAATAAATATTCACATAAAAATGCGGGCTCACCCTCTTTATACATTTCCCCCGAATATATATTCAATTCTTTATCTCCGCGTATTGTTGACAGGGTTTTTGGAGATAGAGAGAGCATGGCAGGTCTATTGTAGGTTGGCTGCCTGCAGGGGTTGTCTGTTTTGCCCAAGGGGTGGCATGCATAGCAATATATAACTATGTGTTAATTTGTAATATGAAACGGAGTAAACCATGAAAATATCTTTTTCTACCCTTGCCTGTCCCGAACTGGAGTTTGGCGAAATATCCTCTATGGCAACCGACTTAGGGTTTGACGGTGTGGAGATCAGGGGCGTGGGGCTTGACTTGTTCGACGGTTCTGTTATGCCCTTTTCCCAAGCCCAACTGCCCCAAACAAAATCCAGACTCAAATCCCTGGGACTGGAGATTTCTTGTATATCCTCGGGGTGCTGCCTAAAATATGCAGAAAAAAGAGAAGACAACATAAACGAACTAAAAAACTATATCGACCTTGCCGCGGAGTTAAACTGCAACTTTGTCCGGGTGTTGGGAGACCTTACCCCTGCCCCCCATCAAGACGACTACGAAGTGGACGACGAAGAGGTTTATTCTCAACTGCAAGAGATTTTGCCCTATGCCGAGGAAAAAGGAGTCACTTTGTTGGTGGAGACCAACGGGGTTTATTGTGACACCGATAGACTAAAGGGGTTGCTCGACAGGTTCGCCAGTGATTATGTGGCTGCTCTTTGGGATATTCACCACCCTTACAGATATGGCAAAGAAGACCCGGAAAAAACCGTGCAAACCTTGGGGATTTATATCAAATATATCCATGTCAAGGACAGTACAATAGTAGACGGCAACATAAAATACCGCCTTATGGGAGAGGGGGACCTTCCCATGGACGATATAATTCTTGCTTTAAAATCCATAAACTATACCGGCTATATCACCTTAGAATGGGTCAAACGCTGGACCCCTGACTTAGAGGACGCAGGGATAGTCTTCCCCCATTATGTGAATTACATGTCCCGCTATACCGGAAAAGGAGGGGCTGTCGGTCCCTTGTTTGACAACTTGAGAGGGGATGGAAAATATATCTGGGAAAAGGATATTTTGATTGACCTTACCTTTCCTCAGCTTTTGGACAAAATATGCGAGGTATTCCCAAACCAACCCGCCTTTCGATATACCACCTTTGACTATACCCGGACTTATCTCCAGTTTCGGGAGGATGTGGACAACTTCGCCCGTGCCCTTGTTTCCCTTGGGGTAAAGAAAGGGGACCATGTTTCGGTCTGGGCGACAAACGTACCGGAGTGGTTTATCTCCTTTTGGGCAGTTACAAAGATAGGTGCCGTGTTGGTTACGGTCAACACCGCTTACAAAATATACGAAGCGGAATATCTGCTCAGACAGTCGGACACCCATACCTTGATTATGATTGACGGTTATAAGGATAGTAATTATGTTGAGATAATGGGACAGCTTTGTCCCGAGCTCAAAGAGACCCAGCCGGGTAAGCCCTTATACAGTAAGCGCCTTCCCTTCCTGCGTAATATCATAACGGTTGGTTGTGAGTTGGAGGGGGCGTTGACCTGGGAGGGAGCGTTGGAATATGCCGACAAAACTCCCGTGGAAGAGGTCTATCGCAGGGCTGCAAGCCTAAACAAACATGATGTCTGTAATATGCAATACACCTCCGGCACCACCGGGTTCCCAAAAGGGGTTATGCTTTCCCATTACAATGTTATAAACAACGGTAAGACCATCGGAGATGGAATGGACCTGTCCACCGCAGACAGAATGTTGATTCAGGTACCAATGTTCCATTGTTTCGGCATGGTGCTTGCCATGATTGCCGCCGTTACCCACGGCTCCACCATGTCTCCTCTGGCATACTTCCAACCAAAGCGTTCTTTGGAGTGTATTACAAAAGAAAAAATCACGGTTATGCATGGAGTTCCCACCATGTTCATCGCCTTGCTGGAACACGAGGACTTTGCGTCAACAGATTTTTCTGCCATGCGTACCGGGATAATGGCGGGCTCCCCCTGCCCTGTCAAGGTAATGCAGGATGTTATCAATGTTATGAAAATGGAAGAGGTCACCATAGTGTATGGCCAAACCGAGGCCTCCCCCGGCTGCACCATGAGCTTGACCACCGACAGTATAGAGGTTAGAGTAAACACCGTGGGAAGGGCGCTGCCCGGGGTTGAATGCAAAATTGTGGACCCGGAGACCGGAAAAGACCTGCCCGACGGGGTTGACGGAGAGTTTGTTGCCCGAGGATATAATATTATGAAGGGCTATTACAAGATGCCTCACGCCACCGCAAACGCCATAGACAGCGAAGGCTGGCTCCACACCGGTGACCTGGCGCGCAGGGATGCTGCCGGTAACTACAAAATTACCGGACGGATAAAAGATATGATTATCCGAGGCGGCGAAAACATTTATCCCAAGGAAATCGAGGACTTTATTTACACCCATCCCAAGGTAAAGGATGTCCAGGTCATAGGAGTGCCCAGCAAGCAATACGGTGAGGAAATAATGGCTTGTGTCATTCTGAGAGAAGGGCAAGAACTTTCCGAACAAGAATTGAAAGATTATATCATTGCCAATATGGCAAAACACAAGACCCCGAAGTATATAGACTTTGTCACCGAGTTTCCCATGAATGCTGCCGGCAAAATCCTAAAATACAGGATGCGGGAACAAGCGGTGGAAAAGCTGGGGTTGCAAAACGAAAGCAAAATCGTTACCGCCTAAATAAATCCGTCGGAGAAAAAAGATATGGACATAGTTGTTATCAACGGACCTAATATAAACCTGCTGGGTATAAGGGAGCCTGATATTTATGGTAACCGCACCTACAAAGACCTCTGTGAATATATCCAAAGTTATTGCGACGATAAAGGCATTGGGGTCAGCTTTTTTCAATCAAACAGTGAAGGGGATTTGGTGGACAGAATCCAACAATGTCTCAACATCTCTGATGGAATAGTAATTAACCCCGCTGCCTATACCCATACCAGCGTTGCCATCCCGGATGCCATAAAGTCGGTGGGTGTCCCTGCGGTAGAGGTGCATTTGTCCGACCTGTCCAAGAGGGAGTCTTTTCGCCGGCATTCCTACACCTCCCCTGTATGTGTCGCTACATTTATGGGTCTGGGGTTTGACGGATATTTGAGGGCAATAGACCTTCTTATCGCAAAAGGAGAATAACAGTGAACAGAGTCGCCGAGTTTTTTGTCGTTGATATGACAGAGTTTACCTATCCCCCCCATTATGGAGACATCCGACTGCCCAAGCGAGCCACCTCGGGCTCGGCGGGGTATGATTTCTTTGCCCCTTTTGATATATTCTTAAACCCCAATGAAACAAAAATAATCCCCACCGGTATACGGGTGAGGATTGATGAAGGGTGGGTGCTTACTCTTTTTCCCCGTTCGGGGTTGGGGTTTCGTTATTCCCTGGCGCTAAACAATACCGTGGGAATAATTGACTCGGATTATTTTTATTCCGCCAATCAAGGTCATATCCTGATATCCCTCAGAAACGGGGAAAGGCCGCTGGAAATAAAAAAAGGAGAAGCCTTTGTTCAAGGCATCTTTCTCCCCTTCGGTATAACCAAAAACGATTACGAAACCACAAAGCGGGACGGAGGATTTGGCAGTACCGACAGTAAAGCCTGACACCTCAAAGGTCTAACACCTTGGGGTTTAGCTCATATAAGTAACTTCTGCCCGCCTTTCCTATTCTGTTTATCACTTTTAGTGAGAGCAATACATTTGATGCGGGATAAGCCACCCGCTTTGTAATCTTGGCACAGGAGGCGAAGTCTGCCACGGTAAAGGGGTTTGGCAGTCCCGGCGGAATCAGGTACTTATAATCGCCGGCGTTTTCTATATTTATCTCATAAATATCCCCCACCGGGATTCTCTCCAACCGAGAGGATCCCTTTTTTTTGTCCCGGCTCCAGCCGTCGAGGTTGCGGTATTCCTCCATAGCCGTCAACAAAATCTTTATCTTTAGATTCTTATGAGCAAGAAACTCTCGTATCCAATATAACTCAAAAAAGGCGTCCCAGGGCTTACCTCTCTTGGGGCTCAGCCTCTTCTTTGTAATCTCCCCTGTTTGCTTATCCACCCACATAATATGTTTTGTGGTGGCGATGGGAAAAACTACGGTAACGGTATGTTCCTTCAGTAAAAACCGCAGCTTATCCCGAAGCTTGCTAAAATCCCTGGTCTGGATTTCAAAGACCCCGGAGCTGTTATATATATCCACGATAAAAGAGCCCAGAGCAACCTCGTGGTTGTTCTCGTCGGGCTCTATAATATGCTTTATTACCCTATGCAGGGTTTTTTCGTTGTAGGTTCCTATTCCTTCCGACTCAGACAAAAAGTTAATCTCCGGATTACTTGTCCCAAAAAAAGCATAATCTTCCTGCATGTTGCTCCTTTAAAAAAGTTAAATCACTTACGGTTTCTGTTACCTATGGAAATATAATAGAAAATTTGGGTCAAAGAAGTAAGCAATGCTGCGACATAAGTCAATGCGGCGGCGCTCAGTACTTTCTTTGCTCCTTTTAACTCTTCTCGGTTTAGTATCCCGGAGGACTCCAGAGAGGCAATTGCTCGTCGAGAAGCATCGAACTCTACCGGAAGGGTCACCAACTGAAACAAAGCAACCGTACCAAACAAAATAATCCCTATCCAATACAGCTGCAATACCTGAAATAATATGCCCAACATTATAAAAAACATGGAGAAGTTTGCTCCTATGCTGGAAATCGGAATAATAGCAGCCCGAACTTTGATAAATGCGTAATTAGTGCCATGTTGTACCGCATGTCCCGCCTCGTGGGCGGCAATACCGACGGCGGCGATGGAAGAAGAGCCGTATACCCCTTCGGAAAGACCTATCTTGTTGGTCTGGGGGTTATAATGGTCTGTCAATTGTCCCGGGACTCTATCCACCGCTGTGGTCCCAAGGCCGTTACTGTCCAAAATAAGCTTTGCCGCATCCCTGCCGCTCACGCCTCGCAAAGTAGGTATCTTGGAGTACTTCTGATACGCGGATTTCACCCTAAAGCTTGCCCACAAAGACAACAACATCACAGGTAACATATATAAAAGATAGTTGTAGTTAATCATCTCTTTTCTCCTTACTTTAAGTTCTGAGCCATTCTAACACAGTGTTCAAATTATGTCAACCTTACTGTCGTTGCAAATCTTTTAATTTTAAAATAATCGGAGACGCCAACAAGGTCACTGCTCCTTCCGGACCCATATAAGACAGATTATAGCCTAAGGAATAAACCCAAGGCCCCACCGTGTTTATCCAATCCGAGGGGGCGGAATCGATTTTTGTTATCTCGTACCACAAAAAAGCTCCTACAAAGACATGGCTTATATATCGAATTATCAAAACCATAAGAGTGCCTGCCACAATGCTAAACAATGTAGTCTTTTTGTTCTTTACCCTTACATAAAACAGCCCCGCCAACCCAAGCATGGTAAAGGGAAAAAGATAGTCCAAAAAGATTGTTGCCAATACCCCGGTGGTGGTGGGTATATAACCTATATAACCTAACCCTTGGATTAGCTGGGTTATGGAATAGACAAACCCGGTGCCCAGCCCCACCTTGACCCCATGACGAAAGGAGACCAAGATTATCGGCAACATGGAGACCGGAGTTATGGACCCGCCGAAGGGAAAATCTATCTTTATATAGGATAAAACAAAAGCCAGGCCGACCAATACCGAGCACTCCACTAATGTTCTTGTGTTTTTTGTTTGCATGCTGTTATCTCCTTTTTGTGTATAAAAAAACTGTGCCGGAAACGGCACAGTCATCTGTTGCTATGTTTCCTACGGCGGCATTATCCGCATCAGGTATAAGGGTATGTTCTCAGCCGATTTCTCAGCACCCCATTTTTGATTGTAAAACAACTCTATATCAAAATCACGTGTTTGTCAAGCCCCGTCAGAATCGAGATATTTTTCTATGGCCGGCGGCGAAATAGAAACTGCCTCCCCAAACTCTTTGAACTTTATGGTGGAAGACACTTTTATGTTCAAGGCATAATCCTCCTTGGGAGGGGTGTAGCCGGGAGTGTAGGGCGGGGTCTCGTAAAGGGTGATGTCAAAGGTAACACTAAAAGACAACAACAACCCTCGGGTGTCGTCCACCACATATTCTACTTTTATATCCCCGTACCGAGTCTCTTCCCGTTGGGGAGCACGAATCAACGTCAGGTTATAAATACTGTCCCCAAATACAGACTTAATAAAGTCCTCTTTTTGGTCCTTTAGGGTAAAGGTGTAGATATCCCCCTCTTGACCCTCGCCTCGGGGATATAGCTTCTTTGATTTTGCACTATTAAAGTCAAAATCGTAAAAAGCAGAGAAGGGTACTAATCCGGTTAGAGACAAATCTTCTTTTGTATGGCGATATTTCTCACCCTCGGAGTCTTCGTATATATAGCCGTCATAAAGGTTAACCGTCTTTGAGGCAGAGACACCCAGATAAACCTCGGAATAATCATAGAAAAACAGAGCGTTCTCTTTATCCGCAGAAAAGCCCCCTTGTCGAAAGAGCAAGGTGGCTTTTTTGTCGTCAAAAGTCATCTCGGTGACAAAGGTGCCTTGGAGTTTTGTCATCGAGTCGGTGTCGATTATCGCCGCTTTTAGAGCGGAAAAGTCAAGGGAACTCCCGCATCCGGTAAGTACCACAACCCCGATTAACAACAAACACGCTATTCGGATCATCTCTTTGGAATGTCCTTTCCGGATATGAGAAGATTGACATTGTTCTTTATGGTGTTGACTTCATCCACCAACACATAGTACTTGCCCTCACCGTCAATCGTGTAATATGCTTTGCTGGTGGTGACTCTATAAAAGACTATCTCCGGGGATTTCGAAGGGCTTTGCACCTTTATTCTTAGCATTTCGGTGGCAGAACCTTCTTCTTCCTCATATTCTCCCTTAAGGTTCACCCTGATGATAGAGACATACAGCTGACGGAAGTTGGGTAAATCCACTTCCTTACCGTTGTAGGTAACCTTTTCTAACTTTTCGTTCTCGCCTTTGTAGAAGTCAAAGGGATACTCGGTGCCGTCGAAGGTTAACGTCAACTTATCTATACTGTCTATATACATGGAAAGTATGTATTTCTCAAGATAATCAACCAAATCCCAAGAAAGCCAGCTAATAGAATCTTTACTTATCTGAGCTATTATATCCGTGGTTATCTTTGAGACTTTGCCCTTTTCTTCCACCGATATAACCGAGTAGCAATAATAGTTTCCCTCACTGTCTGCACCGCTGATATATATGGTTGTGGTGGTGCCATAAAGGTCATAGGAAACTACAATCTCAGGGTTGTCAAGTCCATACTGTGCAAGTTTTTCCAGGTCTAATTCTTCTGCGTTGCCAAAAGTCTTGGTTATCCCGAAGTCCACTACCCTGTCCCCGGATAATGTGGCAATGGAGTTTATGAAATCCGATTGAAAAAGGGAGTTGGGATACACGAAGTTCTTACCCGCAGGAATATACTCTTCCGGTCGGGTTATCCTATAGCCCCCTACTATTCCATCTACGGGTTGGGCATCGGTTTTACCCGCAAGAACGGTTATCTCATCCATTACCAAGTATGTTTCGTTTTTTATCCCAAAGTGCAGCCTTAAATCCATTATAGGTGCTTCGGAGGTAAACTTTACGGTATGATACTTCAGCGTCTCATCGCTTTGAGATATGTCGAAGTCCTCGAGTTCTGCCTCGATATAAGTCTCACCGTCGGCGGAATAGGTTATATATACCTTCGTCGGGGTGCCTGCCTTGTATGCGTCATGCCTGACTAACCCGAAGGTCACCGTGTATTCGTTGGTCGGATCGGTTATCGACAAGGGTAACTGCAAATATATGTCCTTACCATCGCTCGAGGTCATGCCAAACAGCTTTGGTTGTTCGGTCCAGTTTGTATATGCCTCGGTCAACTTTGACTTGTTGGTCAGTATATCCTCCGGCTTTGTCTGGTTTGGTGTTCTAAAGTTGGAAGAGGTCATTATTCTTGCATATCTGCCTGCCCTAAGTTCCTCTCCCGATATGTTTAGCACTATGTTGTCCAGCAAGAACAAGTCCTCTTGTTGCTTGACTCCAAACACTAATTGTGCTTTCAAAAAAGAAGAAGCCGGCCCCAAAAGTGCCGTTTCCAAATCACCGGCAGGTAACAAATAGACAAAATCCTTGTTATAGTACTTGGCATAATAACTTTGGTTGTCCGGGGTTTTGTTCCCGATTATTATTTTGTGGAGTTTTTCGTCTAAGGTAACCACCGATAAAACCGCAGTTGCCTTCTCTTCGTCGTCAAGCCCATAAACCGAAAGGTCTAAGGGGTCTTTTACCTTACTTCTTGCCAACACATAGGTGCTGTTGACTATCAAGCTCGCGAACATCTCCTGGTCATACCCCACAAGCTCCGCTCCCTCAAAGTAAAACTCGTTGTCATTACCCCTGTATACCTTATATCCCCCGTTTTGGTTGACAACATATATGCCCAAAACATCAGAGCGGGTTATGTTTGGATACATAAAAGGTCTGCCGGAAATCACTGTATCCCCATCGGTATCAAACCCCTCCAAAGCCCTTAGAGGAATCTCTATCGAGTCTGCTTGGAGCAGGGAAAAAATTGTGTTGGCTATAAGGCTCTCGCCGTCGAAGGCGTATTTTTTGCCATCGGCGTTAACCTTGTAAAAATCGGAATACGCCAGGGTTTGTTCTTTCCCGCCTGCTTTTATCCCTAAGTTTTCTTTGTTGCCGTCGGGTTGAAAGGACAGGCTTATTTTGTTGTTTTGGTCCGCAAAAGATTGGGAAAAAAGGTAGATTCTGTTTATATCCTCTGTCCCTTTAATCTCCCCTTCGGAATAACCATAAAACAGGATTTCTACTTTTTCGTTCAGATCAAAAATCGCCTGCGCGGTCTCTTTGTTCAATATATAAAAAGGGTCTTGTTGTACTTGGTCGTCGTCTTTGATAAAAAGTTCGTAGGCACCGTAAAGTAACAGCGCAAGAACCACAACCGCAACGGCTATAGTCAGCTGTTTTTTCATTATAGGTGCCTCCTCTTTACAAACATGGCTATACCGAGGATTATAACTATTCCCGGTAATATACCCACCACAAGCCAGGTCAAAGTAGTAGCGGTGCCGATTTCTATTGATAAAGCTTCTTTTATAAAGGGCTTGAACTTAATGTCCGGAGATATCCGCTCAGTCGCCATAACCCGTGCCATTCCGGAGACCACTCTGCGGTTCCCGTAGCTGCTCTGCAGATAGGTGTCCGAGGCGAAGGATGTGGAGGACACTAACATAACATATTGATACTTTACCACGTTGTTGTCGCCGTAATTGTAATAGGTAGACAGCAACATCAAGGGTTTTTCACCTTTTTGGGGATTGTCTTCTTCGCCTTCCCCCACCACTGTGATCGCTGTGTTGTGAGTAGCGATTACCGGTTCTATTTTGACCCCGTCCTTTGCTTTGTTCTTATCCAAAAACAACTCTACGGAGTTTCTAAAGACAGTCTTGGCTCCCGAGCCTTCGGCGGACGCTCCCTTATGGATGTTATAGGCGGCGGAGGTGTCCTCGGTCCCTATATATTTACCCACTATGGAATATCCGTCCTTGTCGCTCTGGATTGCGTTTATCTCGTCATATATCTTGTGATAGGGCTTGTAACCCAAACCCCAGTATTCAAGCAAATATTCTTGCAAGTTCGGTAACGCCGGTGTGGTGCTGTCGACAAATACTATAAGGTTGTTGAACTTGTTTACATACTCCGCCACCTTCTCTATCTCGGTTTTTTCCTCCGAGCCTTCCCCGGAGTATCCCAAAAAGTCAAACCGAGGGTTGGAAGCAATCAGAATTCTGGTCCGCTCGTCTATATCTTCTTTTGAAAGGTCTACGAACTTAATCTCGAACCCTGCACCGGCAAAGATATCCAGCATGGAAGGGGAAACCGTTTCTCCGTGTCCGGCGGTGAAGCTGACCACCTGGGGCTCGAATATGGAGCTTTGAAGCATGGCAGCGGTAAAGCGTTGTTCACCGTTGAAGGCATACATGGCGCCGGTTTCTTCGCTTATCATAAAAAATGCGCTCAGGGTAAGAATGCGATAATGGTATTTGCCCTGAATAATCACATGTCCGGAAGAAATAGAAGTCTGGGACTCACTCTTGTATTTTTCCACAAAGGAGGGGTCCTTCTTTATATCTTTGTACTCTACCTTGACTTTGTCCGGATAAATCCTGGCATACTCCTCCCCTAAGTCCCGTACCATTAGGGCGTACTTATCCGACTCGTACAGGTCTTTGTCCTGCAGGAAGTATATGGTTATGGCAAAATCCTCCCCCAAGGTGTCCAAAATCGCTTTGGTCTGGTCGCTGACGGTATACAGTTCCTCCGCCGTAAGGTCGATGGTGAGGTTGTTCTTTGACGCGATGGAGGTCAATATAAGGTTGAGTGTTATGACTATGGCAATAAAGGCGACTATTACCACCGCCGACAAGGTGCCGTGTTTTAGTTTTTTGTTATTTAAAATGTTTTTCTTCATGTCTTTTTCCTCCTCCTTACGACCAGCGTCTCTTCTCAAAAACTCGAACAGTGAGGAACAAGAACACCGCAGAAAGGCTCAAAAAGTAAACTATGGCGACTATATCCAGCTGCTGGCTTGTGAAGGGTGCATAGCGGTTGAGTATAGAAAACCACTTGAGCACTACCCTTATCCAGGTTATTCCGATTTCGTCGGCGATAAGGCTGATTAAAACCATGACTCCAATGGAGCCTATGGAGGTAACTGCGGCGATTAACTGGTTTTCGGTGAGTGCGGACAAAAAGCATCCGATGGCTATAAAAGCACATCCTATCAAAAACAGCCCGACAATATTGGCGATTATGGACGCCAGGTTCGGGGCACCGTACAAAAACAGTAAGGCAAAGTTAAAGCTGTTTACCAAAAAAGTGGCGGCAAACACGGTCAGCGCCGCAAAGTATTTTCCCAGGATAACCCCGGTCAGGGACACGGGAGCGGTAAGCAAGACCTGCTCGGTCTTTGTCTTCCTGTCCTCGGCAAAAAGCTTCATGGTCAAAAGCGGTATAAGAATGGCAAAAACCGCTATCATATATAAGAAATACTCGGGAAGACTGGTTATTGATTGGTCAAGCAGGGTGGTGTAGGAAAAGATAATCCCGGATACTGCCAGATATATCCCACAGAAAATATACCCTATCGGGGTTAGAAAATATGCTTTCAGTTCTCGTTTGTATATGGCAATCATGCTTTACCCCCCTTTCTCTGTGCCGACTTCGAAGTCTTTTCTTTGTCTATAAGTCGGATGAAGATATCCTCTAAGTTGAGTTCCATACCCTCCAGCCCTATAAGGGGCCAACCGTTCTTGGATAGGTTGTAAAACAAGCTCTTGCGGATATCCACCATCTCTTCGCTTTCTATCATATAGCTGATACTATCGGTGTCTCGTTTGCCCAACACTTCGGCGTATCGCACACCGGGGGTGGATTTTATCATCTTCAAAACCTCGACTTGGGGCCCTACTATCTTTGCCTCTAACTTGCGGGTGCCCTCGACTGCCAGAATTAGGTCTTCTGTTCGCTCGTTTGCCACCAGTTTGCCCTTGTTGATTACAACTATGCGATCACAGACCGCCTGGACTTCGGGTAATATATGGGTGGAAAGTATTATGGTATGTTCTTTACCCAACATCTTTATAAGGTTTCTGATCTCTATTATCTGCTTTGGGTCAAGTCCTATTGTAGGCTCGTCAAAAATCAAAACCTTGGGGTTGCCGATCAAAGCCTGGGCTATCCCCACCCTTTGCCTATACCCCTTGGACAGGTTGCGAATCATGCGGTGGTATACATCCTCGATCTTTACCACATCGCAGATTTCTTTGATATGCTGCTCCCGGGGGAACTTGCAATCCTTTAGCTCATAGACAAAGTTGAGAAACTCCCGTACGGTCATCTCGGGATACAAAGGAGGAATCTCGGGCAGAAATCCTATGTTTCTCTTTGCCTGTATGGGGTTTTCCAGAATGTCAATCCCGTCTATCCTGGCAGTGCCCTCGGTGGCAGACAAAAACCCTGTTAATATATTCATTGTCGTGGATTTCCCCGCACCGTTGGGGCCCAAAAACCCCAATATCTCTCCTTCGTTTACTTCAAAGGACAGATCTATGACCGCTTTTTTGTCCCCAAAATTCTTTGATACATTGACTATTTCAATCATATTTTACCTCAAAAACAATTATTATTCTTTGTCGACAAGAGTTATCCCCAGCTCTTCCAACAAGGATAGGGGGACCTCTGCCGGGCAATCGGTCATGAGCTCCGAGGCGTTTTGGACCTTCGGGAAAGCCACTACCTCTCTCAGGCTGTCTGCCTTTAACATCTGCATAACCAAACGATCGAGTCCCAGCGCCAGGCCGCCGTGGGGCGGAGCGCCGTACTTGAAGGCATCAAGCAAAAACCCAAACTTCAAGTCCGCTTCTTCGGGGGTTAATCCCAAAGCAGAAAAGACCCTTGACTGTAACTGCGGGTTTGTTATACGGATAGACCCGCTGCAAAGCTCTACGCCATTTAATACCAGGTCATAAGCCTTTGCCTTTACCCTTCCTTTATCCGACTCCAAAATATCTATGCTATCCTCGGTGGGAGAGGTAAAGGGATGGTGCATTGCCACCCACTGACCGCCCTCTTCATCCCACTCGAAGTAGGGCATGTCTACAACCCAAAGGAAGTTATATCCCGCCCTCTCTATTCCCAGTCGGTTAGCCGCTTCAACCCGCAATTGTCCCAGTTGGGATAATACATTTGAGTTGTTTTGGTCGGCGATTATCAATAATAAGTCTCCCGGGTTGCTGTCGGCAGCTGCAAGCAATCTCTCCATCTCTTGTTCGGTCAGGAATTTGCCGAAGGAAGAGGATACCTCTTCGGTATGTCTGACCCATGCCAGTCCCTTTGCTCCGCAACCCCTTGCGTACTCGGTCAGCTTGTCGATCTCTTTGCGGGTGACCTGGGCTCCTTTGCCTTTTATCGTAATTCCCCGCACGCTTCCGCCCTTGGATAACGCATCGGAAAACACCACAAACTCACAGCCTTGTACCGCCTCGGACAAGTCCGAAATCTCCATGCCAAACCGCAAATCCGGCTTGTCGGAGCCGTAGCGTTCTATAACTTCCTTGTAGCTGTATCTGGGAATTGGAACAGGAATCTCTATATCCAACATCTCGGAAAAAAGTCGCTGTATATACCCCTCGGTCATGGCGAGGATGTCCTCGACATCCACAAAGCTCATCTCCATGTCTATCTGGGTAAACTCCGGTTGACGGTCTGCTCTCAAATCCTCGTCCCTAAAACAACGGGCGAGTTGAATGTATCTGTCGAACCCGGCGACCATGGAAAGCTGCTTATATATCTGAGGGGATTGGGGCAAAGCATAGAAAGACCCCTTGTGAATCCTGCTGGGCACAAGATAATCCCTTGCGCCTTCGGGGGTGGACTTAATGAGCATCGGGGTTTCTATCTCCAAAAACCCGTTTTCATAGAAGTAATCCCGGGTGACCTTTGCCGCCTTGTGTCGAAACAACATGTTTGTTTGCAACACCGGGCGGCGCAAATCCAGATACCTGTATTTGAGCCTTAACTCTTCGTTTGCCTTGGTGTTGTCGGTTATGTCAAAGGGAGGGGTCTCGGATTTTGCCAGTACCTTTAGCTCGGATACCGCTATCTCTATATCCCCGGTGGGAACATTTTTGTTTTTGCTCGCCCTCTCTTTTACCTTCCCCTTAATAGACAAGACATGCTCGCCCCTTGCGTGAAAGGCTTTGTCAAACACATCTCTTGGCGAAGTGTCGTCAAAGGTCAATTGGACCGTGCCGGTCCTGTCCCTTAAGTCTATAAATATCAGGTTGCCCAGGTCCCTTTGTCTCTGGACCCAACCCATCACACAGACATCCTTGTTGATGTCCCCTTCTCTCAGTTGACCGCAATAGTGGGTGCGGCGGTGGTCTCCCAAATAATCAATCATAAAATATATCCTTTGTCCGGGTTTATTCTTTAGTTGTAACAGCTATATAAATCTCGTCGGGGTCAATTGCCATAGGTGTCTTTTCCCCGGTGGTCATGTTTTGTAAAGTGGCGTTGTTGGTGGATAACTCATTATCCCCCAATACCATAACATACAAGGCTCCTATTTTGTCTGCATACTTCATCTGAGCCTTTAACGAACGGCCTATCAAGTCCGACTCGGTATAAATCCCCTTATTGCGAAGCTTGTTAGCCAGCCAAAAAGACTTTTGTCTCCCCGCATCCCCCAAGGAAGCGAAATAAATAAGAGGAGCGTTTTTTGTATCCGGCAACAGGTTCTCGTCTTTTAGAGATTGGATTAATCGGGTGAGTCCCATCCCAAACCCAACTCCGGATAAAGGAGGACCGCCGAGTTCTTCTACCAACCCGTCGTATCTGCCCCCTCCGCAAACTGTGCTTTGGGCGCCTATAGACTCGTTGACAAACTCAAAAACCGTGCTGCGATAATAATCCAGCCCTCGGACAATCCCCGGGTTGACGGTATATTTGACGCTGTTTGTATCCAGATGACTTCGGACCGCATCGAAATGCTCGGAGCACTCCCCGCACAAATAATCTATGGTCTTGGGCGCCTTCTTTGCTACCTTTATACACTCCGGGTTCTTACAATCCAAAATCCGTAAGGGATTTGTGTTTATCCTGGTCTTGCACAGGTCACAAAGTCCCTCTAATTGGGAGTTGAAATACTCCACCAGCGCCTCTACATATGATGGGCGACAGTCGGGACAGCCTATGGAATTTATCATCAAGACTACGTTTTGCAACCCAAACGCCTTGAATACACTGTCGGCGGTCATGATGACAAGGGCATCTCCGTCCGGGGTGTCACATCCAAAAATCTCTACCCCAAACTGCCAAAACTCCCGGCTCCTCCCTGCCTGGGGGCGTTCTCTGCGGAAGAAATTGGCGAGGTAATATAGCTTTATGGGCAACGCACCGGCGTATAATCCGTTCTCGATAACACTCCTGACCACCGGGGCGGTGCCCTCGGGTCTCAAAGTCAAGCTGCTGCCGTCCTTGTCTATAAAGGTGTACATTTCTTTTTGGACGATATCGGTGGTGGTCCCCACCCCTCGGGAAAAAAGCTCGGTCGCCTCAAAAGTGGGAAAGCGAACTTGTCCGAAACCGAACAACTTCGCTTGGTTTTTTATAATTTCTTCAACATAAAGCCAAATCTCGGATTCCCCGGGGACGATGTCCAAAGTCCCTTTTGGCTTTTTTATGTTTGTCATAGAATCATTTTCCTTTCTTTTTTGTCCTTGACTAAGGTTCTCCAATCTAAGTCTCCCCTATCCAAGCCCAAAATAAGAGCTTCCGCGGTGGCAATGTTTGTCGCCACGGGAACGTTCATCTTGTCACATTGTTGGATTAATTCTATCTCGGTGGTCCCGTATTCCGCATCCGAAGAAGGGTCCCTGAGCAAAATCAGGATATCCACCTCGTCATAGGCTATCCTTCCTGCGATTTGTTGGATTCCGCCATGACTTCCGGATAACAATCTTTCTATTTCGAGCCCGGTAGCCTCCCCTATATACTTCCCTGTAATGGAAGTAGCGCACAACTTGTGCCTGCTGAGGATTCCTGCATATGCCATGCAAAATTCGGTTATGAGTTCTTTCTTAACATCGTTGGCAATAATGGCTATATTCATAACAACAGTCCTTTCTTTTCCTGCCGGGCAAGATAGTGTTTCTTTTTCTTTGGCTTATATACTTCGGTGAACAAAGGTACTCGCTGTCCACAAATTCTCTTGGCTATGTTGAAAAAGGCTACTTCATAGGTCTTTAGCTTCTTGTTTGACCCCCCGGAAAAAGTCAGATACCCTTGTTCTTGGTCCGGGGACATGGAGTCGTTGAAGGGAACAACTCCGATTAAAGGTATTGATGAGCGGTTGATTATATCTATGATCGAGGGCAAAACTCCCGACTCGGCATATTTCTTGCGATATCCGTTGATGACAAGCCTTAGGTTCTCAAACCCTAAGTCGGACAACAAAATAGCTGTTTTTTCCGCTGCTCTCACCGCGGTGGACTGATGGAGGGATACAATCAAAGCATCATCTGCCGACCTGGCAAAGGACATATAGAAAGAGGAAGGGTCGGCGGAGCTGTCGATGAGGACAAAGTCAAACCTCGCCCTCAACCTGTCAAACAGGGCATGAAAGTTCTCTAAGGGGATTTCCTCTCCGTCGTAATTCATGGGTGCGGGGAGAAAATAGAGCCCCCCTTCCCCTATTATTGCCCGCTCCGGCTCGATAGAGCCCTTTAACACATCATAGCAATCAAACAGGGTGCGACTTTCTACCCCCAAGACCATATCCATGGACCTCATACCGAAGTCCCCGTCTACTATCAAAACGCGTTTTTCCAGACTGCGCAAAGCAGCGGCAATATTAGCGGTAACCGTGGTTTTGCCCACACCGCCCTTAAATCCGGTTATAAAAATAACTCTGCCTCTGCCAACCAACCGCCTTGCCTCCAAATCTGCCGAAAATCATATTTTCCCATATTATATATAGTAATGTTTATAATATCATTTTAACCCTGCCCTGTCAAGAATTATCCCAAAAAACCACCCGGGTTTATCAAGGATAAAAAGAAGATTTGAAGGGAAATTTCACAATATTTAAAAAAGATCTTTACATTCTTATAAAGCTTTAATA
>CAZFVM010000010.1:0-24438 GCA_964522305.1 uncultured Oscillospiraceae bacterium | reverse complement strand
AACACTGTTGACAATATAAACCTATATTGCTATACTTTAAACAAATGGTAACTATATGGACATTGTCTGTTTGTGGTATATAAACGAACCGCTAATATGTGATGAATCTAACGCTTGGAAAGGACTCTTTAGTCGACAGCGAATTATATTACATTTTTAATATATAAATAAAAGGAGGACATAAGCTTATCCAACATAGACTTCACTCTCTTTTGATGCTACAAGCTGTATAATTTGTTTATAAAAAGCTTCAATCTTATGGTGTGATGTATGTGCTTGCTTACTGCATAGTAGACGGCATTTATAGATATTTATGAACTACTCTAAAAATATAAACAAGTTACGCTTCGCAGAAGTAAAAATGTTATTTATTAGTTAAATGGTGGTATTCAAAATTTAGGCGCCAAAACACTTTGGTGATGTGCAAACATTAATTGGGCTCTGTAAAGTTAAAATGAAAAAAGGCATAAAGATAATGCCAAGCCTAAGCAGGCGATGAAAACCCTCACTCGGTCTTTACTAACTTACACTCCAAAACAAAAACCGGAGATGAATCAAGTTCAAGGAGGCAAACCTATGAATAAACCAACATTCATGAATAAGCTAACATTACAACTCAAAAAGCACCCTATAAAATCGACATTTGTGACGGTTGCAGGCATAGCGCTTGTAATCGGGATACTGTTTTTCAGCGGCGTATTTACATCAGAGCGCTGGAACTACCTTCCGAACCGCGCGTATATACTTGAGTCGGAAGCAAAAGAACCACAAAACCTGTACGAGCTGCTCCACAGCGACAATCCCAGTGTAGACACACTGTTGAAAAATCCATCGATAGCAGATGAAATACTAAACGCCGAATTGTTGATAGACATTGTCGACGGCAGATTCGCGTTAAATAGCCTCCGGGAACTTGACCGGCAGATTACCGAGCGGTTTGAAGAATCGGTTGAAAAATACGCTTTGATTGACTTGCCTGTCGATGAAGAGTCATCACCCCCGGACTCTGACACAACAAAACCGCAAGGGGCAACGGACGCGCACATATTGCAAACAGAGGCGCTGGAAGAACTAAACGACGCGATGGGTCGGCTTTTGGTTCCGACATGGTTTGGCGATTCCGTACAAATTGACTCCACCGTTAACATGAAGGGTATTTGGCAAAACGGAGAAGCTCTCATACACATGACTCCGTCCGGCGACTGGTTGCCGGACAACGGATACGACTTGTACCGTGTTATAAACGGCGAAAAGACGCTGGTTCAAAGCGGTGTCGCCTCTCCAAAGCCGATATTGGAAGGCACGGGAACGCCTATTATGGTCCCCTTTACCGATGAAGAAGGGAACCTCTTCGACGAAAACATCAAAGAAATATTCGAAATAGCGAGCCTAACTGATACAAAGCTAAGTGAACTGGGGTTGACTGCCGACCAGTTCAGGCAGGCATATTATGTCACGAATACCCTGACACCGATTCCCCGGATATCCGGCGCAGCCGACTTTGAAATAATGAAAAACCTGCAAAGGACGATACCGGGAACCATAGAGCAAAAAATACCGGAAGTCGACCTTCTGATTGATCAGCCAATTTCTGTGATGGGAAGGTGGCCGAACGGTCTGTATACAAGCGCGTCCATCCATGAATCCATCCTACAGAAGTTTTCGGTTACCCAAGTCATGACGCTTAAGATAGATGCACTACAAGGAAAGTCCGATCTCGTCCGGGACATTTTGGACGCGAGGCAGCATTTGACAGCCATGAGCTTTGCAGACAAGGACTTCGCCGAAGCCGCGAACTTCTTGATTCATGATGACTTATCCGCTCTTAATCTGTCGGACGGAACAGTGATAACCTATATGGCGGAGATCCCCGGCAGCGGAACTAGCGCTACCCTCAAAATAACGATAGGGGTGGAGTTTAAGCTCAGCAAACCATTGGGTCTTGACGGATACGGCGCTGATGGCAGAGTGCCATTGCGCTGGAGCGAAGCCGAAACTCTTGAAGAAAGAAGTATCCTCATCGGATACAATATCGAGCGCAGGCTGGATGGCGAAAGCGAATTTACTCAAATCAACGATGTGCCGGTCGCAATTACCCATATGCTTGACGACAGCGGTTATTATATGGGATCGGCAATAATTTACGAAGACGAGGTGGCAAACGGTCGCGCAGCGCAGTACCGTATTTGCTCCCTCGATATTTTTGGGCGTAAGAGCGAATATTCCGACACCTTGACTATCAACGAAGAGTCAACGAAAAAAGTCGAAAAGGTAACGCCGCCCAATGCGCCGTCTATACAAGCACCCATATTGTCCACAGATGATTCCGGTGTCAAAGCGAAAGCTGTAGAAACCGCCATATCACAGAATTCCGGCAAAAAAGGCATTGTGTTGCCTATTCATACCGAGTCACCCGATACGGCCCGCTTTACGATTTACCGTGCGGTTGCCGTAGGCGCGGGGAGTTTCGGCAAGCCTGAGATTCTCGCTGATATCAAGTATGAAAGCCAGATGACCGATACCACAACGGATACACAGGGGTCTTCCGCTTACAAAATAACCAAAGCCAGAGGGGCAAAGCATCTTGCCTTTTTGACACCTTTGCCTGCGGAACCCAATCTGGTTTGGTTCGACTCGGATATAACGGAGGGATGCACCTATAAATACTGGGTTTCAGCCTGGGACGATCCGGAATGGAATAACGAGAGTGCCTGGTCCGCGTCGGCTACAATCGGAGTTTCATCTGGAGCTCAGCCAAAAACACCGGATGAATTAACCATAAATATGCTGGTCAAAGAACTCCCGGAACTGTCCGCTCTACCTCCGGGGATTATGGCTGATTCGATTATAACGAAGCAGGCCCTTACTCTTTCGATGCTACAAGATTTACCGGCACGGCAATACAACACCAACGTCAATATCGAAACCGCCAAAAAAGCTGAGGCTGATAAAGTAATTATCGGGCAGTTTGTTTCCGGTATATCTGAGGCCTTTGTTGCTCCCGTCATATCCTTGGAATACGACAACCTGCCGACGAGCAAATATATACATGCGTTTATAGCGGTTCGGGGTGAGGACGTCAAGCCCGACGGCAGCGCCTACATAAAATGGCAGGCATATAGTAATGAAGGACTGAAGGGTTATGTTGTTTATAAGTCAGAGTTTACCGACACGCAGTCTTCTCTCGAAGAAATGCAAAAAATGACCCCAAAAGAATTAGTGGAAATGTGTAAATGGCGCAAAGTTGGCGATACCATCACACAAAATCAAGTTTGCGTCAGCGGATTGGATTCTACCTCCGGAAGTTTAAATCTCTTTCTTGTCTGTTTAAAACCGGAATTCAATCCCGATTCAAACATATTTATCGCAGAGTCAACCGCGACAAAAGATAGTTCGGAGGTTCTGACAAAACCTATAAAACCGATGGTGCCACAAGTGCCTTTGCTGAGTTCAATAAAACTAAATGTGCCCGGAACAGTAACCATTAATATCACCGGTACCACTACTGTTATATTGGATGATGGGCAAAAATGGTCAATCAAAACCGGCAGCTTACCGGGCGAAGAGCATACTTATAGCTGCCTACATATAGCATTGTTAGCCATAAAGATAGATTTGCAGAGTTCGGAAGCACTTAGGCCGTATTATGAGGTTTTGGAAGCGTATTTTAATGCTTACGAGGCACTCTTCAACGCATATACCGAATACAAAGCTGCTTACGACGACTTGTTGGCAGACTACGAGGAAGCAATGGTTGCTTATGAGGAAGCTGTTTATCAACAGCTCATTTCCGGCCATGTGATAATAAATTGGGAAAAGCCCGACGACCCGCAGATCAAATACTATCGCGTCTACCGCAGCGAGGTAACAAAATGGGAATTCCAGAGAGGCGCAGACCTAACACAAATGGAATGGATGTTAGTCGGCGACAAAGTCACTGCATCGCAATTCACCGACCCTGTGGAGCAAAGTATAGCGCATTACTATTATTATAAGGTCACGGCAGTGTCGGCGTGGGGCGTGGAGTCCTCCGTGGGCACCACCCAAGGTTTCCGCATTCCGGCAACCGTTCCGCCTGCAATCCCTGCCATGCAGATGCCGCTTTCCAGCAAGAACGGAGTCATGGTCAACTTTTCCGCAGTCGCAGGCTGCGATAAATATGTACTTTATCGCGTCGAGATACCCAAGCTGACCGACTCACAACATGCAGAATTGGTATCTGAGAACAAAGAAGTATTCGATGCATTGTTCCGGGCGACCTCCGAAAACAATATGGTTATAAGCGACGCGATCAAAAACGCATTTAATTTGACAAATGTGCAGACGGGTGACATCAATGTCATAAACAGTTTCAAGACAGTGCAGCAGATAAACATACCGGATATTCGCAACAACCTTTCGTCCGTCAGCAACAATGAGCTCCTCGATTTTACAAAAAAAGTCGTGGATCTATACGGTCCGCTGATTATATCTGATTATACCGATCTCAGCTTAGGCATGATGAAGCTTGTAACTTGGGAGGAAGTCGGTGTTCTGCCCGTTCTGGAAGATACAAAAGAAAGCAGCGAGGGGAACAACATCGGTTTGCTACAGCCTCTGTTCATCGAGGATAACACGGCAGAATTTGGGCACAAGTATCTCTATACCGTCCGTGCATGGAACGACGACGGACTTGGTTCTGCAGCTTCCGAGCCTGTCGAGGGAACCCCCCGCAGAAACGGACCCTTCGACCCCATTGGCGGAGTCAAAGCAATCATCGAGAACGCCCGACCGAGCATCACATGGAACCCGCCAAAGATGGTAAAAGCAGGGCTTACGGTGGAGGAATGCATTCGGGATTCGGTCGGCTATATCGTCTATCGCGCAGATACAGAGGAAGGTCCCTATTATCAGGCAAGCCCGCTGCTGTTCAACACCGGCTGGGTGGATAATGAAGCGGATATTTTTGCGAGCAACTGGTACAGCGTCAGGGTGCTTGATATCGGCGGATATCTGTCGGATTTCAGCGATCCTGTCTATGTGAGCGCCAAGTTTACATTCTCTTTGAGGCCGACAATCGCCTTTGTTAGCAATCATTTCAATATACTGTCAGGTTCGCCCTTTCAGACCGAATACATACTCATGGGCAGCACGCCCATTACGGTTACATTAGACGCCATCGGTCCGAACGGCGAAACCATTAGCGATTTTTCCATAAATACTGCTACCCGCACGGTAACCGCTCCGGGGACTCTTGCCACCGGCTTATACACTGTGATAGTGACAGCAAAAAACAGCGTCGGGGAAACCTCCAAGTCCTTCACGCTGGAGGTGACGGAGGAAGAACCCGTCGCCACTCCGCCCGAGCTTACCCTGGAAAGAACGAAATTTATCATAGAACAGGGCTCGCCCTTTCAGACCGAATACACACTCACAGGCAGCGAGCCCATCACGGTAACGGTTGAGGCCACCGGTCCGGACGGCGGAATCATTAGCGGCTTTTCCATAAATCATACCGCTCGCACGGTAAACGCCCCGCGGACTCTTCCTGCCGGCTCGTTCTTTAATGTGACAGTGACGGCAAAAAACAGCGCAGGGGAAAGCTCCAAGTCCTTCACGCTGGAGGTGAAGGCTGCAGCTCCTGTCGCTACCCCGCCAAAACTTTCTTTGGAAGCCGAAAGATTTGTCGTAAAGCAAGGCACACCTTTTCAAACCTCCTACTCTCTCACAGGCAGTGAGCCCATCACGGTCACAATAAAAGCTACCGGTCCGGACGGCGAAAGCATCAGAGGCTTTTCGGTGAACACTGCCGCACAAACAATAAACGCAAACACCGCTGATTTGTCTCCTAAATCATACAACGTTACGGTGACGGCAAAGAACAGCGCAGGGGAGAGCTCCAAGTCCTTTTATCTGTTCGTGACAGAGGCGCCGCAGCTGATACCTCCAAAACTGGAAGCGCGCGAGGATGATTACAGTTTTTCCATGTTCCGCACACTGGATTTTTCCACAAAGCTTTTTGCATCAGGCAGCGAGCCGTTGTTTTGGTCCCTTGAGCCGATTTCAAGTCGGATGACCGTACCTGCCCAAGCAAACATTGATGATACCGGCTTATTGTCGATAACCAAAGGTATCCCGACTGGCACATACAGCTTTTATGTAAAGGTCGAAAACAGCTCAGGTTTTGATAAGAAAGAGATTACCCTCAGAGTAATTCGTTTAATCATACCGGATATACGCGGCCTTTCTGTCGATTCGGGGCAAAAAACCGTGCGACTGACCGCAGCCAATCCGCAGATAACAACACCCCAAATACCCATAGAGCCCGAAGTTGAAGTACCGGTGACAAACCAATACAAGAGCGCGCAACTCGTGTGCATGCACTTCTCCCTGAGCGATGTCAAGCTGTCACAAGCGCAAGGACCCTTAGGGTGGTTCATCGGTTATTCGGGAACGGCTATGCTGGATATCGGGTACGACGAGCGCATTCCGGTACGAATCACGGGCGCACATATTGACCTTGCGGATGGTGTCGGTATAGACAGGATGGTAAAAGGCATTGTCTATATCGAAGATCCCGTCACGCTGGACAAATGCGGCGTTACCATAACCAACCTCGAGCTTTCGCCCGAGTCAGAAAAAGCAGTCGCCGACGGATATATGCAAAGCACCATCGAAGATCAAAACTTAGTCGGTAATATCGGAGTGCTTGAGTTCAAAGACGCTCTTATTTACAAAGGATATATCGAACTGCACGGCGACAATTTGCCTGATATCCGCTACGCCCAGTTTACCTTCAGTCCCATAGTGATGCGTCTTTACATGAGCAACCAAAAGTTAAGCAATAACGAGTTGATTTCCATGGGATGCAGTCAGGTTTTGCTAAAATCCCATTTAGAAACATTAGACAATACAGACATCATATTGATGCCTGTCGGCAACGATGTACCCAACCAGTTCAAATTTGATATGGAGGGCAAAATCACCGCAGGTAAGATCGCCACACATACAAATCAAGAAGAACAAGCGCTCCAACTACTGGTACCCGGCGGCTCGATGCTGCGCATATCACAAGCATCCCTATCTTTCAAAGACGGAGGCGTGGATCCCATGGGCGGCATTCTACGGGGCAGATTAATCCTTCCCTTTGAGGCATCGGGAGGCATCAGCTCCGATGGTGGTGTGGAGGGCGTTTATGCGGCGCCGGCACACATCGAAGAAGGGGATTTGGATGCGCTGCTAAAAGCCGCGGACGGAAACCTGCCCGCCTCCCTCCTAAAACAAATGCAAGACGGGGTCATCCACTTCGGCGAAACGGTTCAGTCGCAAGGCTTGTTGATTGTTCCTCAGAACAAACAGAAGCAGGATCAGTGTTCTTATGTCAAGATTTCTGTCAACAACTGGACCGGCGAAGGGTTCATAACAGAAAACGGCACTTCCATGACGAATACCAATATGGCGGACCGTTCCCTTGATTTAGCCCTTCAGCACAAACAAGGCTTCGAGATAGATCCAAAAGGCAATGTCACGGTGGATTTGAGTCGCACAAGCTCGTTCAATAAGCCCGGCGCACCAAAAGAATGCTCGGAAGACTTCTGGGTAGGCATTATTATCAACGATGGGAAACTCCTCCTGCCCCCCGGTTATTTACAAACCGAAGACGGCTCGGCTATCGAATTTAACCTCGCACCGGGCAAAATGATCTACGATCTCAACGGCTTCAACTACCAGACCTACCTGTACGCCCCCACAGAGGAGGGCGTAAAAGCCCGGACCGGTGAAGAGCTGGGCGGGTTCAAGGATGCGTGGATACACGATGTCATGGTCGATATGTACAACAACAAGATTGACTTTGAGGTGAACCTGACAGTGGCAGTCGACTTTTTGATGGGCAACATGGTGGATGCGAAGTTGTATACCCTCAAAGAACCTGACGAGTACGGCAATAAGCCGGGAACCTTCCTGTGCTCGGTAACCCCGACTCTGATCGAAAATTCCGTAGCCGAGAACTTTGATTTGCGTATTGACAGCGGCTGGTTTGAGCCGCAAGGAATGCGTATCAGCGGTGCAATGCAACTGCCCGATGCCGACCTTGGCTTCGATGTAAAGTCAGATGATCTCCTCGAATTCATCGATCTGGTAATCCCGGCAGAAAAGAACAATACAACAAGCAGTACAAAATACGGCTTTGCGACCCTAAGCGAACCGGTCAAAGTCAATTTTAATGGCTTTACCGTAGAAGTGCGCGAGCTTAATTTGGAGTATGATACCGGTGATCCGATTTTCCGGCCGAACCCGCTGGGATTACTGACATTGTATAACAGCAACCGAATTACACTGCAGGGCGCGACGGTGCTGTCCGACAACATCCCACTCTCGGCGGAGAATACCGATTCGATTGTAATAACCTCCAGACGGGCGGACACTCCTTTCTCAGCCCCGGCTTTGCCCTTCCAACTGCGGGTGAACTATGATACCTCCACATCAGTTCTAAACAACACCTTTGACGATTGCTTCACTGTAGGCGGAGTGCTGACCCCAAAGAAGAGCAAAACCGGTTCTGCATCGGCGTCTCATACCGGCAGCGGCGGTCAGTTTAGGACACTGGCTACCGGTGACGGCGACAGGTTCATGGAGTACGAAACAGCCGATCTCGCGTTTGGGTTCCTTGATTCGCTGGGGGTAATCCCATTCAAGACAGATACGCGTTTTGGGTTTGATACGGTACTAAGCCGCAATTACTTTGCCATACGGCTCATATATGACGGTATGCCGGTAGAGTTCGGCGTAGGACAAATAAGTAATGTAGAAGGCATTGTAGCCTATAACATGGTCATCGATAGGGACACAAAACAGCATAATCGCTTTATCTTCCCAAAGAATGTACATGATTTGGAGGTCTATACGGGATCGGGCACAAGTTTTGCGGCTGCCATACGCGGCACATTAAATGTCATGCATCTCTGCGAAATCCGCGAAATGTATTTCGCCTTCGACAGAGGTCCCATTGTAGAAGCCGGCGGCGATTTCTATGTACCGCTTGATCCGGGCGCTCTCCTAAAGAGTAATCCGGACCCCTTTACAAAAGTCGGAACAGTAGTCATCATGTACAATCATCCAAACCGGCATTTCACCTTCAATACCGATCTAAACTACAAAGTCATGAGCATTTCGGTCACCGGCAGTATCAGCCTGCAATACAATCCAAAGCTGTTCGGTGTATATATCGGATACCCCGAAATGCTAAAGGCACACATTCCCCCATACAAGGCGGGGGCTGGGTTCGGATTCCAGGCGGCAAGCGAAGATTCCTTCGTAGCGGCAAAGCTGATGTTAGGCTGGCAATACGATGCCGATATCGGAATAGTATATATCAGCGGATATATCGAAGGCGGGGCCAGCGGCGAATACCACTTCAAAGGCGCGGAAGAGGGCTCGTTTAATTTAGACATTTATGTCACAGGCGGAATCAAGGGCGGAATAAGGTTCCGCGGCAGACATGATATTATCAGTCTTTATGTGAACGCAGAAGGTTCACTGTCCAAGAAAAGCACGGGAAGCTGGAGGCTATCTGCCTCCTGCAAAGTCGGGTATTCCCTTGACCTGTTCCTCGTCTCCGTAAGCGGTTCGGTCTCTGCCGATTTCAGCATGTCGTTTTGACGACCATATATATCGTTTTAACGAACATATTTTTCTCAAGGAGTAAGAGCATGAAAAAGATATTATCACTCACGCTGGTTATTATATTTGCCCTTTTCCCGCTGACGGTGTACGGGGATAACTCAGTCGATTCCACACAGATTGTCAAGTCATCGGAGCTTATCGCTTTGGAAGACGCCGCGCGCATCATCGGTGCAACAATGGAGACAGACACAAACTTCAGTGACAGTGCCGACTCCTTCGGGAGCCTCCGGACGATATACAACGCGGACGGATATATGCTTCAGATAACCATCCGGCAAGACTCGGCGCTCGACAAGGAGGATGCCGTGGATATGGAATACCTGGCAAGAGGCAGCATCTCGACCTATATCAGAGGAATCAGAGGGACCTACGAGAACGCCGAAGGGACCATAGCTGTTGAAGGTCTCGGAGACTGGGCGGGCATCGTCAAGCCTGTCGGAAAGCTCTATTCGCTTTATATTGTTTATGACGGGCTGTATTTCATCGAGATTACGCTGTCCGGCGAAGACAAGGACGACGATTGGGAAGTAGACAAGCTCAAGCAAACCGGCGAACTCGCTACAGAGCGTTTAGAATCCATCACCGGCGTTAAGTCAAAACCCGCAGAATCCGAAGCATCCGAAGAAGGTGGATTCAACTGGCTTTGGGCTCTGCTTATCGCCCTTGCAGTCATAGCCGTTGTAGGTATAATCGCCTTTATCGTAACAAAGAGCAAAACCCAGAAAAAACCTCATTCTTCGGAATGAGGTTTTTTCAACGAAATAAATCCTCGCGGATTTGTGAAATGTGCTTCGCAATGTGCTTTGCACGTGAAATACACTTTTAGCGTGTGAAATGCCTGCGGTATGCCTCGGGCATAGTGGATTTATTGTAAATGACAGGCTCGTTTCTTTGAGCCTTGCTCATTTTTATCACATTTTGCTTTAGCAAAATATATCACAATTGTCGAAGACAATTATTTCATATTGCGGAGCAATATTTTGCATTGCAATTATTTGCATCGCAATATTTCACATCGAGCCTTAGCGAGATATTTCACAATTGTCGAAGACAATTATTGCACTGTAGTCAAAGTGCTGATATAATCAATATTCGAAGTAATTAATGAAAGAATCAAGACACCCTTTTCATTTGGTTTTGTAAAAAATCTAAACATCATCGGAGGAATCAGTGTTAATAAAGTATAAGAATTTAGTCATCAGAAATGCTACAATAAAGGATGCAGAGCTACTTGCTCTATGGTGGAATGACGGCAAAATAATGGCACACGCAGGATTCCCAAACGGAACAGGTCAAACAGCCGACAGGATAGCGAGCAGCCTGAGAAATGATACCGATGATACCCATAGACGATTAATTATCGAAATTGACAATGTCGCAGCGGGGGAAATGAACTATCGCAATAAAGGTGATAATACCGCCGAAATAGGAATAAAGATTTGCGATTTTTCAAAGCAAAATAAAGGTGTCGGGAAAATCCTGTTAAGCATGCTAATTTCATCGCTATACAATGATTTTGGGTATAAAAGAATTATTCTCGATACAAACGTTAAAAACGAAAGAGCGCAGCATGTTTATGAGCGGCTTGGCTTCAAAAACTGCGAGTAAATACAAACTCATGGACAAATCAAATCGGTGAGCTTCAATCATCGATTGATTATGAGCTTTATCAAAAAGATTTTTGTAACTTTGCAATTTGATGTTTACTTGTGATATTATCAAACCAAAGGTGATTTGAATTAACTTGAGAGGTGGATTTTATGTATAAGAGATTGCTGTCAAGTCTGTTATGCGTTGTTATATCGTTTTTCCTTTTACCTACCGTTGTTTCCGCGGATGTGGGGCCAAAGTCCTCTGTAAGTGTTGAGTTTGACGGGATTAAGGATGAGGTGTATTACATAACCTTGCTTTCCAAGACAGAGAGCACCGGTCCCCACTCTTACAGCACGCAACCTATTGACCAAAACAGTTATATGATAGATGAAGATCACCGAGTTGAAGATATTAGTGCATGGCTTGCTTTCAGAGATTATAGCGATGCAGACGGGTTTTATTTTTTAGATTATTTCAGCCGCAATGAAGAAAACACTTTTGAATGGGGCTATTTTCCGCCAAGCATATTCAAGGTTTTGATTTATTTCCCTCAAGATAACAAATTCGTAGCCACCGAAATCCTGGAGGAATATGCCTTCCACAGCTATTATAAGGTAACATTATCAAAGGACTACACCGTTCTGAATATTGAAAAGACATATGAATATTTGGCAGAAATATTACATATGATGCTAAGAATACTTCTTACATTAGCGGTAGAAATACTGATTGCTCTGTGGTTCGGGCTGAGAAAAAAGAATATACTTATACTTATAATTGTTGTAAATACAATTACCCAGATTATATTGAATATTGTCCTGAACTTTATAAATCATAAAAATGGCGGCATTGCTTTTGTTTTTTACTATATATTGATAGAGCTGCTAATCATTTTGATCGAAGCCATTGTTTTTTCTATTGGCTTCAAAAAATGCAAATCGGATCCACCGATCAAAAAGTGGGTTGCCCCCGTTTATTCCCTCGTGGCAAATTCCGCCTCATTTGCAGTCGGAATTCTCGTTTCGTTTTATATCCCGGGAATCTTCTAATCGGTTTGTTATAACCATTATTTGAGTTAATCACTAACAAAGCTATGACAAAACAGCTCAGGTGAAAATATTTGCAAAAAAAGCCCTTGAAATACGGGATACAACGACCGTTTTCAAGGGTGTTTATGTTTGTCTTTGAATTGTTTTTGTAAATATGCTATCAAGGCTTTGTTTTTGTCCGGGCCTTTTTTCTTTTTCCTAAGAATTTATCGGTAAAAAAACTTACAGATAATACACACAATACAGTTAAAAAATTGACAAGAATCAAAAGCATAACTTGACGCAAAGACATTATAATAATATAATAAAACCAAAGAATCGGGAAGTGGATAGATAAAGATGCACTCTTTTTTATCCTTAGATCGGTATTGATAATATCTTTAACTCCCCATGCTTGGGATTAGCTCAAATCAAATCCCACAGAACACTTAAGGCGGTATATAATGACAAAAACAAGAGTTATAAATATTTTGGCATGGGTTTTGACAGCGGTGTTACTGCTGTTTTTGGTATCTTGTTCTCAAACAGACGGGAGCATTGTAGACAGCAGTATTGCGGACTCCGATATCGGCACAACGGATGTGTCGGGCTCCGAAGATGAAGATTCGGTCGTACCTGACGACAGTATTATTGATAACACTGATTTCACCCCAAAGCCGGGTGACGACAACGACATAGGGAGCAATGCGACTGCTACTATAACCTTAAGCGGTACTTCGGCATCCGTGAGCGGCTCCGGAGCAAGCGCCAACGGAGGTATAGTTACCATTTCCACCGGGGGCGTATTTGTCGTCAGCGGCACTTTATCCGATGGGCAGTTATATATCACCGCAGGCAAAAACCTCGAGGTGACGCTGGTGCTAAACGGGGTGGATATTAACAACAAAACCGGAGCTCCTGTTAACGCAGAAAAAGCAGCGAAATTGACCATAATATTACCCGAGGGCAGCACAAACCGCTTGATTGATGGCGGGAGCGCATTTCAATACACTAATACAGAAAAAGAGGAACCCAACGCAGCATTGTTTGCAAAAAACAATTTGACCATAGAAGGCACGGGTATGCTCACGGTAGCAGCAGGATTCAACAACGGAATCGGTTGCAAAGACAATCTGCTTATAACCGGGGGAAACATTACGGTAAACGCCGCCAACAACGCTTTGCGCGGTAATGATTCTGTTACCATAAAAGACGGTACATTCAATCTTTTCGCCGGGAACGACGGTATAAAAACCAAAGACAGCGATGGCAGCAACTCTCCTACCATATCGCTTTATGGGGGCACCTACAACATTACAGCAAGCGATGACGGCATCCAATCGGGCGGGTTACTTAACATTTCAGGCGGGAGTTATAACATCAAATCAGGCGGAGGCGCTTCTGATAGTATCTCATCCTCCGACTCCGGGGGTAAGGGGATAAAATCCGCTAATAATATCACTATTTCCGGAGGCGAATTTAATATTGACAGCTTTGATGATGGTATTTACACTAATGAAAACATCACAATTTCTAAGGGCATATTAACTATCTCCGGCGGTGATGATGGTATTCAAGCGGATGGAGATATAAGAATCAACGGTGGCGAAATCACCGTTACGAAATCCTTTGAGGCTTTGGAGGGTAAAAATGTCTATATATCAGGAGGGACATTGGACTTGATAGCCACGGACGATGGAATAAACGCCGGTAGGAGCGGTAACGACAAAACAAATACCGGCACAAACAACACTATTGATATAAGTGGGGGAACAGTTATAGTTTTTGCGGGGGATGATGGACTGGATTCCAACGGAACTATCAATATCAGCGGAGGCACCGTTATTGCTATCGTTGACTCAACACCGGACAATGATGTATTGGACAGCACCGGCGAAACCACAATTACCGGAGGCACGGTAATTGCCGGTGGCACAGGAACTTACGGTAGGCTTGGGAACGGCTCAACTCAAAGTTATGTATATATAGAAGAAGTTTCGAAGGGTGCAAGTATTAGCATAAAGTCAAATGGCACTACCCTTGCGACTTATACCACAGAGCAGGCACTTTCAAAGCTTGTTATCTTTGCTCCCGGAATCATTAAGGGTCAAAGCTATAGTGTTTCTGTAGATAGCAGCTCTTCCTCTGTAATTGCAGGTATAGGCGGAGAAAGATAACATAATGGTTTTGTTGGGAACCGGCAGTAAAGACACAAAAAAACATAGCGGTAGTATATCGGACGCATCTACTTATTAATGCCCGACTTACTATCGTTTTTTTATATTACAGGATAATCCCCCTATTGAGTAAGGGTTATTTTATTTTGTGACTCTGATTCGGTTGTATAATATATTAATTTGCGTTGACAATTTGTACACAATGTGGCATGATTAACAATGGATGCAGATTTTGTTAAGCAAGAGTATTATACCTATACTGCGAATTCGGATTTTGCCATAAATTAATTCTTCCAAGGGATGGCAAGATACAACAAGGAAGCATGTGTTTTGGTTTTGAAAGGTAGCAATAACGAAGAAATTTATTCTTCTATTTATCGTTTTAACAATGGCTGTTTGCACTATCGGTTCTTGCAATCCAAATGGCAATGAGCTGTCAGATGTATTATTATTAGAGGGTGAAAGAGATAACGAAAGCATGGAAATAAGCAGCGACAATACCCAACACACAAAAAGCGCCCGTATAATAGATATAACTTCGTTTGACGGATATACTTTCAAAGGTCGTCTCACCATACCTTCGGGCAAAAACATCTCGAAATTAGTTGTTTTTGTGAACGGCTCCGGACCCAACACATATGATAACAAACGAACCGGGTTTAATTATTTTGATTTGTTTGCAAATGAGTTTTCAGACCGTGGAATCGCATTTTTTTCTTACAATACAAGAGGGTGCAAAATAGGAAACCAGCCTCCGACTTATGTTGATATTGATTACGAAGAATATCAATCATATTTACCGCTCAACTCGGTGGAGGATATTTATCACGGGATTAAGACAGTCAAAAACAATAATCGTTTGAAAGACTGCAAGGTATACTTATTAGGTTGGAGTGAGGGTACAATCATAGCGCCATTAGTTGCAGAAAAATACCCGGAGTGGGTTGACGGGTTGTTGTTGGCAGGATATGTAAATCAAAACATGAAGGATGTTTTGATTTGGCAAAACAACGGCGGCTCTTCAATGGCTTGGTACAGAGGACATTTCGAGGCAGATGAAGAAGGGCGCATAAGCAAAGAAATGTACGAAGCCGACCCTTATAATGTTGTCAAAGGGTTGTTTGAAAATGCTAAGTTTGAGGACATTGACACAAACAAAGACGGTTATATCACCGAACAAGACCTCGCGTCGAGAATGCCGCTTGCTGTCGGTTATAGCATAGATGACCTATTATCCGCTATTGAGCGCAGGGATGACGATTGGCTAAGACAAAACTATGGCAACGGTATAATACCTCTGACAACAGGGTGGTTCTTGCAGCATTTTAACTTGCGCAGCAATATGGAGGTTTTGCCCAAGCTTAATTTGCCGATATATATTTTTCATGGCACGATGGATTCGAATGCCGATGTTAAAGGTGTGTACGAGATAGATAAAAAGTTTTTGGAAATGGGTAAGACAAACTTGACGATTAATGTCTTTGAGAGGCAAAACCACGATTTGAATTATGTAGAATTCATTCAAAACAAAGAAATCCCGGTAGGCATAAAAGCCATATTTGACACGGTTTCAGAGTTACTGTGATTAATGGCTATAACAAGCACCTCCCAAACAAGATAAATACTCCTACAAAACACTTGATATTCTCCAGATAATGTAATATAATGCGATTATGAGGTGAGAATATGATAAAGACAACCGCAATGATACTTGAGGAATTGAAGAACTATTCCAGCCCCGCCAGCAAGCTTTCACGCATGGTTAAAAGCGGTGACTATATTCCAATAATAAAGGGCTTGTACGAAACAAACCCATCGACCCCGGGTTATTTACTGGCGGGGAGTATATATGGACCTTCCTATTTATCTTTTGAATTTGCCCTTGCATTTTACGGTATGATCCCGGAAGCGGTTTATACTTTTACTTCGGCTACCTACGATAAGAAGAGAAGCAAGAGATACCAAACTCCTTTCGGTACTTTTACATATAGGGATGTACCGGTGAAAGCATATCCGCTTTTCGTGGAGATTATGCGGGAGGGTGAGTATGCGTTTCAAATCGCATCACCGGAAAAAGCTGTCTGTGACCTGCTTTATACAAAAAGCCCTGTTGCAAATCAAAAAGAACTATATGCTCTTTTGTTTGAGGACTTGAGACTCGATGAGCAAGAGTTTTACCGGTTGGATTTTGACAAGATTTCGGTGCTGGAAAAAAGATACGGAAGCACAAATATCCAAAAACTAAACGGACTTTTGCGGAGGATTTGATTTGAATACTGTAATTGAACAAATGCTGGGTGAATATAACACAAAAACCTTGTATGACAAAAGGAACGCAATGAAAGAAGTTATACAAGAGCTTGTTTTGTGCGGTCTAAGTCGTGCCGGTTTTTTCAAAAAAGCTGCATTTTATGGCGGCACGGCATTAAGGATTTTTTACGGACTTGACCGTTTTTCTGAGGACCTTGATTTTTCGCTTATGATGCCGGATAGTGATTTTGATTTATACTCATATTTCCCGATTCTTGAAAAAGAAACCAATGCTTATGGATTAAAAATGAGCATAAGAAAAAAGAAAAAGTCATCAAACTCAAACATTCAATCCGTTTTTCTTAAGGGAAACACAAAAGAGCACTTGTTGATGTTCTATGAGGATGAATCGCTACCCTTGAGTATTTCCAAAAACGAAATTGTCAAGATAAAGTTTGAAATAGATATAAATCCTCCGGATTATGCAACATTCGAGCGCAAATATCGTCTTCTACCCATACCATATGAAATAAATTTGTATGACGAACCTTCATTATTTGCCGGGAAAATTCATGAAGTTATTGGTAGGGCTTGGAAAAACCGCGTAAAAGGCAGGGATCTTTATGACTATGTTTTCTATCTCTCCCGCAGAACAAAAGTGAATAAGCAGCATTTGATAGCAAGATTATTGCAGTCAAAGCATATTTCAGAAAGCCAAAAATTTACCGATGAAGACATAAAACAAATGCTTTATGATAAGTTCGACTCGATTGACTATACACAAGCAAAGAAAGATGTAGAACCCTTTGTTCGGGATTCTTCTATGTTAGACTTGTGGGGGGCAGATTTTTTTAAGCAAATTACACAAAGTTTATCATTCACTTTATGAGAGGGCAGACTTAAACAGCGGATAAGTTGCCCCAAGAAGGAAAACACCTCTTTTATATTATCCGGATAATACAACATAATTCGATTAAGAGGTGAGAATATGCCAAACACCAAAACGTCAATTCTCGAAAGGTTAAGTTTTACCCCGGGTAAATATTGGCAACTTCTGATATTTCCTGCTTTATATTACCCATGCAGATTTCTCAATTCAGAGGTGATAGTTAAGTGGCTGGGATGTGGCTGCCCTCAATTGGATGCGCAAGGCAATCTGGTCAAAAATACTTTCAACGCCAATGCCTTTACTTTAGCTTTTTGGTTAGTGATAGCTTTGGTTGTTATCGCTATTTCCCTTTATAATATGCGGAGTTTTACAAAGTGGTATCACAAGCTGATTTACATTTCCCTCATTTCTGCGGGCAGTGTTTTTATAGCATATAGATTTTATTCCGCTTTGATGTGGTGCTGATTATGCGGCTCTTTTATAGTTTGGTTTTTTAAAGAACCGGTAATTTCAAAACAAAATTAATGGTTAAAGGGGAAGGGACTAAAGACAGTGTCATAAGAGCTATCCCAGAGTGCATTCCTTGCTTTTATACCGGGGTTTTGTCATAATGGTGTCAGACTGTTGGTTTTGTGATACAAAGGAGGCAAACACAGTGGATTTATATGGCTCAATTATTCAACGCAAATCTTGCCGAAAATATATATCGGTGCCTTTAGACGAAGAATTATTGGATGAAATAAAGTCGGTGCTTATTTCATTTCAACCTTTATATCCCGACATCCCCTTTAGTTATCGATTCGTTACCCACACAAAGGGGATGTTCCATGTCAAAGCCCCCCACTATATTGTCATCAGCGGACAGGGTGAGGATGGCGAGGGGGCAAACGCAGGATTCATAGGTCAGCAATTTATGCTTTGGCTCAATTCCCGCGATTTGGGTGGTGTTTGGCTCGGCGGTTCCAAGGACGCAACAGATACGCAAAGCGACACAGACATTATAGTAATCGCCTTTGGTAAGCCAGAGGATTCACCAAACCGTTCTATATCCGAGTTCAAGCGTAAGGATATTTCCGATATCTCCAACGCCCCCCAGGACGAATGCATTAAGGCGGTTCACCTTGCTCCGTCGGGGTTGAACTTACAGCCCTGGTATTTTTATAAGACAATTGACAAAGTGTTGGTTTATCGTCAGATATTGAAGTTGCCGACCTCTCTTTTTTATAAGCTCACCGAAGTAGACATTGGGATAGCTCTCTGCCATTTCGCCGTGGCATGCAGACATTTTAACAAGCCTTTCAGCTTTGTCAAAGATGGGCAAGCAAAAGAGTTAAAGGACTATGAGTATTATGGCTATATAGATATTACAGAACAGTAGTTTTAACAGAGTTTATGCTAGTATTTGTTACACTAACTTCGCAAAAATATGCAACACGCTGTTTTTTATGGTATAATTCACAATATATTACATACCATAATTACTTATAATAGATTAAGCTTTAATTAGCCATATAATAAAAACACAAAAAGAAAAGGGGAACGCAATGAAAAGACATCTTGTTTTATTCTTAGCTTTTGTCATGCTTTTTAGTCTTGCTGCATGCGGTGGAACAGAAAAAGTCATTGACCAAAATCTTTCAAAAAGCGAAACAGTCACCACAACAGAGAGCAAAGGCAAAGAAACTACCGTATACGGTATCGGTGAGGAAGCGAAATCCGGAGAGATCTCCATTACTATCGACAAAGTGGAAGCACCTGACACGGATATATTACTCAACAGCGCAAAAGAAGGCTATGAGTATTTACAAGTTCACTATACCTTCAAGAACATTTCAAGCACAACTATTGAAACGCCTAAGAAAAAAGCCATATACATAGTATACGAAGAAGGTGATACGGGTGATAGCAGTGAAATGACTTCCGAAGAAGGCTTTAACGTTTTACCCGGTGGGGAAAAGGATAGTATGTACTGGGGCAATGTCGAGCTTGCTCCCGGCGAATCGGTAAGCGGCTGGATGT
Organism: uncultured Oscillospiraceae bacterium; assembly: GCA_964522305.1. Classification (GTDB taxonomy): domain Bacteria; phylum Bacillota; class Clostridia; order Oscillospirales; family CAG-382; genus UBA1049. Next base: position 4,819 of record CAZFVM010000010.1, on the reverse strand, counting down.
TATATCAGCGCTTGGCGGATCAAAAAGAAGTTACTATGCACTTTTACTCCGGATACATTAACGTTGCGCCGGATTTGGTATTTAAGTTCTCCCCATAATAAGCACTGTATTTAAAATTTTTGCAGACAAACATTTTGCAATATACTTACACCAAAATATAAAAAACCACCCAACAACAAGGGTGGCTTTTTATCGTCTTACAATACTGACAGGTACTCTTTTCTTTCATAGGCTTGCATATAATGCAGCTATTTTATATTAGTCCCGCCATTCATAAATATACCTAAATCCATATCCATTTCCCATAGAGAGCATGATAGCTTTTTTAGTACCGGCTCTCCCCACCAACGCTTTCTCAAGCCGCATAGCACCTTCAAAGTTTTGCACATTAGCGACGCCTTCTTTAGACACAAAACTTATTGCACTCGCAGTTACACCGGTAGGGGAGTTATGGTCCGGTATATCAAAGGAGGCGGAGAACGGATTTATACCCCATGTACTTTCGGATACCCGTTTGACATTTATGACGGGGCGGTCTGTTCCGCTGAAATATGTAGGCGGATCTGTCCAAACAGTGTGGGAATCACCGGCTGCCACGGGGCTGCCGTCATCGTAAGTACGCCAATTTTTGACGATGAAGTCGTTTTTGTATCCCGTTCCTTCAACATAATCCCATATAATTGTTGATGTGCCCAACACATGACTTTTCCGACCCCCGACCTCAGTGATGTCTATGCTGCATTTCATATACTCCCAATGGGTAAAATACCAGCCGGGATTGGGCTTTAGTTCAATCTTTCCGTCTTCGAAGGGAAGCGCCACAGAGACTGTCGCTCCCGAAACGATTTCGAAACTCAGGGTTTCGACTATTCCTCTTCCGCGGATTATAACTTTGTAGTTTCCCAGAGCCCAGCCGTCGTCCGGGCGTTCCAAGATAAATGCTCCTCGACCAAAATCCTTGCCGGTGTTTGCCTTAAATGTGTGAATTGAATAGTTGTCGTCTGTATAAATCCACTCGACTTCAATCTCGTCATTGTCAAAGTTGTCGTACACAAACCACGCATAAAGATTTGAGGCGTCTTCCGAGTATTTTGTGACCGTATCTACGGGTATAAAATCCTCAACACTCGAGGTCATCCTCGCTTCCAAAAACCTGGGTTCTCCCTTTTCTGTCATATCCCCGTATTTTTCTGATATTGCTTCCACCATCGCGGTTTCACGGGGAGTTTTGCCAAAACTATCGGGCTTGAAGCTTCCGCTTATATCCTGACATCCGAAGAGCGTCAACAGCAGAGCCACGCTAAGTATAAATGCAATTCTTTTCATAGCCATATCTCCCAATTCAATTAATTTTCGTCTTGTTTCAGACAAGTCTTTCTTTACAATTGCTTGGATTGAGGATATATTTATTTGGTCTGCAAGACCAAAAATATCTATTTCAAGACTCTGTTCCGGCGGTAGCGCAATGAGAGGCTCGCATTTTTACTTTTCCGGTTAATAGTATATCATTATTTCTAAGTAAAATCAACATGTTGGTAACAATAGTTGAACAGCATTAAACGAAAATAGATGATATAGACACTATATTGTGTTGTGAATTTTGATTATTCGGGTGTTCGGCATATGGGATGAAGCTCATATAACAAGTCAAATCAAGGCATTGTTACTTAGTATTTCAAGAGAGACCTTCTATTCATATTCAAGTATATAACGTGTATATGTATTAAAAGGTTAATTCTGGTGTTAAAGACAAAAATTAAACTTAAGATGCCCTTGACTTTCTTTTGCAAAGGTTATATATTGGGTTGTGAATAAAATGCAAACAAAAGCGCGAAAAACCTATAGCAATTTGCGCTTTACTTTATACCATATGTAGCATAAAAAATTGACATATCCTTGGAGTCATAATGCAAAAACAAACAAAACAAAAGAAGAAAAAAGCCCCAAAACAGCCCAGGCGAACTCCTAAGTACAGCGGGCTGTCTTGCTTTACATGGATGCTCAAACGCATTTGGATAATGGACAAACCAATCGCAATCTCTGCTATTGCCGTGGTTCCTTTGGCAATTGTGTTATATGCTTTTGGGCTTTATTTTCCCCCGATTATAATAAGCACTTTACAATCGGATAAGAGCTTTACTTACTTTGCACTCCTGATAGGGGTTTTGCTTTTGGGTCAGTTAATCTTTCGACTAGCAAAAGATTTTGTTGATGCAAAAAGAGAAGTTATGGAGAACCTGTCTTCTTGGATGCTAAACTTCGAGATAACAAAAAAACGCTATGACATGGACCGTTATCTATTTCTCGACCCAAAGATTCAAGAAAAGCTAAATAGAGCTTACAACGCTGTTTGGGGTAACGGAAACAGATACCCGATAATAATAGCAAATATGTCTGTCGATATTATTTGCTTTTTTCTTTTTGGTTCGGTAGTCGCCACCCTAAACGCATGGATTATTTTGTTGCTTATAGGCGGCTCTCTCATAAACTTTTATGTCCAGAAATACAAGTCCAACAGAGACTATCAAGACGTGGAAAAAAGAGATCTAAACGCCAAAAAAATCAACTACATCTCATTCAATGTGTCTCGCGATATGAAATATGGCAAGGACATCCGGCTCTTTAATCTTGCAGGCTTTCTATCTGACAAGGTAAAGACACTGATAAAAGAGCATGTTTATTACTTTAACAAGACCCAACAAACCCAGACTGCCGTCACGGTAACTTCAAGTGTTATCGCTTTACTCAGGGACGGTATCGCCTACGCAATTCTTATAAAGAGTGCTCTGGCAGGCGATATTTCAATCCCGGAGTTTTCTTTGTATTTTGCGGCAATTTCACAGTTATCCAACTTCTTTTCCGGTATAATCGGCGCTTGGACAATGATGAGAGAAGGCGCACTCCAAATCTCCGATTATAGAGAAGCTTTAGATATAGAAGGCGACTTACGAAGAACAGGGGGAGTGACACCAAAGAGCGGTGTTCCGCTATCCATCGAGTTCAAGAACGTTTCTTTTAAGTATCCCGAAGGGGACAAGCAGGTACTAAAGAATATTAGTTTTAAAATAAAAGCAGGGGAAAAGATTGCCCTCGTCGGGCTTAACGGTGCAGGCAAAACCACGCTGACCATGTTGTGTTGTGGTCTGCTTATTCCGGACGAAGGTGAGATTCTCATCGATGACCGCTGCGTCTTTGAGTACAACAAAGATGTTTTATATTCGCTTTTTTCCTTGGTACCCCAAGACTACAACCTAATGCCTTCATCCATTGCAGAAAACATTACAATAGCCGATGAAGACGACTGGAATATATCGAGGCTAAACGAAAGTATAGATATTGCCGGACTGCGGGAAAAGATAGATTCACTGCCCTTAGGGATACAAACCCCTATTAACAAAAGGTACAACCCCGATGGGATAGAACTCTCCGGCGGCGAGCGGCAAAAGCTTCTTTTGGCACGGGCATTGTATCGTAACGCTCCCATACTAATCCTCGACGAACCCACTGCGGCTCTGGACCCAATCGCAGAGGACGAAATGTATCGCAAGTATGACAAGACTACTCAAGGCTGCACTTCGATATTTATTTCCCACCGTCTCGCCTCCACCCGTTTTTGTGATCGGATTTACCTGTTAGACGGCATGGAACTCGCAGAGGTCGGTACCCACAGCGAGCTTATCAAAAAAGGCGGTATATATAAAGAGCTGTTCGATATTCAAAGCGAATATTACAAATAGGGGGTAGGTATAGTGGATAATAATCAATCAAAACAAAAGCGTACCCTCAAAGAGAATATCAGGATGGTTCTCAAAGGATACAAGCTTCTTTTCCGCCTCTCTCCCATCAACATGGTTTGGCGTACCATAAACTGCATAGCCCAGCAATTGACCCCATACCTTACTCTGTATATGTCGGCTCTTATAATAAACGAGCTGATAGCGGGGGCGGATATACAAAGGCTTCTTACTCTGGTTTTGATAACGGTAGGGGGACAGTTTCTTATCGCCACAATAATCAACTTTATCAATTGGAAGGCATACCAATACGAGAGTGTAATGTGGCAGCACGAAGAACTCTGCTATATGGAGCATCAAAACACGATTAAGTACAAGTACTTGGAAGACTCGGAGATAACTACGCTGCGCCGAGAAATCGCCGAGTCAAAGAACCAAGGTGCTCTGGGGCTCATGCAACTTTATTGGGGATATTGGTTTTTGTTGAGCTCTGTCATAAACATTATTCTTTCTGTTTCTCTTACCGCGTCCATGATTTTTATGTCGGCACCGATAGGGGACAATGGATTTCTCAATTTCGTTGCCGGACCGATTTCGGCGATTATCCTGTTGGCACTTATTTTGGGGGATGTTGTTTTATCGATAATCAGCACAAACCGCTCAACGACGAAAATAAGAGACCTAAGACAAGAGTATCAAAAGCGCAACCTTCGTCTCGACGGTTACCTTAACTGTCAAGGTAACGATGCCGCTATTTTTGATATGCGCAAAATCATAATCCCAAACTTTTTACGAGCTGTGGACCCGAAATACCGTACCGAAGTCAGAAACGTAAATATAAGGTACAATACTTTCACCAGAATATGGTCGGCGGCAATGTATTTTGTGCTACTTTTGTTTGTCGGAGCAAAAGCCTATGTCGGTATCATCGGTATTGGAAGTTTTATTTTGTATCGCGGAACGGTAGAGAGATTTATAAACGCATGTTCAACAATCGGAGCACGGATAGGCAGACTGTTTAACAACAACGAATATATGCAAAACATCTTTGACTTTTTGGCATTGGAGCGGGAAGATAAAGAAGG